>JBCBZF010000071.1:0-11848 GCA_039815525.1 Bacteroidota bacterium
ATGGAGAAGAGGTGGAAGAAGAAGGTGCCCAGGGCTTCCCGATCAGCATTGTCAACACCGAAGAGCAGTCCATTCGCTTCAATTGCTTCCAGGATCAAGGGCAGACCAAATACAAAATGATCATCCCCATCGAAGTCAATCTGACCAAAGACAGTCAGAAAGATGGAAATGGTGAAACCGAAACAGCTGGGATTGCGGCCAATGCAGAGGTCAATGTCATCACCAAAATCACCGATGATGATTTTGAGTTGGAAGGCATTGAACTGAACTGCTTTGGTGTAGAAGGCAACTTTGGCCCCCTTACCATTGCCGGTGGTCTCAACGTCATTCGCAGCGACAGTGCTGCTGTTAAATGGGGAGATGGCTTCAAAGCCGGACTGGAGGTTACCTTCGGTAAGCAGAAAGAAGAAAATGGCCTAACCACTGGCGCGCAAAGTGGCTTCAAAGTGGTGGCGCAGTTTGGCAAGACCCGATACGACCGCTCCAAAGCGGAAGCCGAAGTGGTCAACGGCCAGACCACCGGCAAACAAAAAGCATATCGCTATTTCTTCTTTGACCTTGAGGCAACCTTTCCTGGAACTGGTTTTGCACTGCCCCCACCATCTCCTTCTTCCGCCCCAGTGGTCTATGTGGTCGGTGGCGGTGGCGGCTTCCTGTACAATATGGACATCGCGCCCTCCGATTATATTTTCTCCAACAGTGATAAAAGTAAAGAGATTCAGAACCTGCCGGACAACAATGACTGTAAGGTCAACATGGGGGTAACTGGTAAATACCTGAAGCCCGGCGTGAGTCTGTCAGGTACAGTCTATGAACCCAGCAATGGCGAGATTGGTGGCAATCTGATGGTGATTCTCACCACCCTGCCCGGCAATGCGCCGGCCCAACTGCTGGCTGGAGACCTGACCCTGCGGGTTGGGCTGCATAAAAATGACGCTGGTACGATTGGCTTCTCCTACGTCCAGGTAGACGGCAATGCCTATGTTAATCCCAAATCAGTGCCGCAGCGAAGGGAAGAAAATTCGGCGACCATCAATGCCAGTGTCAAATATGACCACCGGAGTAGAGTGCTGGATGGCACCCTCAAGGTGGCAGCCGCTTTCCCCAATACACCAGCCAACCTCAGAAAAATCCTGGCTGATAAAGAGACCAAACGCCGGGCCATCCTCAAGGATGAAAGCAAAGGACGCAAACAGCGTTTTGCTGAAGTCATTGCCCTGAACAAAGAACAAAACGCAGCGATTGAAAAAGAAGCCAATCGCGACAAACTCGTGATAATCAAAAATGCGGTTGCCAGAGCAGCAGTAGATTTTAAACAAAGAAAATGGGGCTTTAAACTGGGTAGCTGGGGTGATGGTGGTGGACAGGAACCCTCGTCCGGTCTCCCTTACAGCGAAGTGACCTTTCCGGTACTGGCCGATCTGGCAGTTAAATTTTATCTGCAGTTTGGGCATGATGTTGATGGGATCCCGCCGATTGCTGAGCTGTTGCCCAGCTGGAACACGCTCGCCACACCGACTGATGGCGCTACCCGAAACGATGACCTGTACAACAAAGGCAATGGTATGGTGATGGGTGCCGTGGCAGAAATCTCAACTGAAAAGTCCATGGGACCACTTAGCGGCTATCTCAATGCCAAAGTGGGCTTTGATGTCTCATTGATCAAGTATAGTGGCATCAAATGTGGCGACAGTGAAGGCGAAATCGGCCTCAACGGCTGGTATGCCCGCGGCCAGGCTTACGCCTTTGGCAAGGCCCGTCTTGATCTCGAATATGATTTTACCTTCAAAAGTGGCAAAGTCAACATCTTTGATGCCGAAGCCGCCGCTTACGTAACTGCTCAATTGCCCAATCCAACCTATATCACCGGTTTCATCAAAGGCCGATACAGTGTGCTGGATGGTCTGTTAGATGGTGATTTCAATTATCAGTTTGAGGCGGGTGAGCAATGCGCCAGCCTGGCGGGGAAATCCAAGGTAACGGGCATTCCGCTTATTCAGGAAGTCTACCCAAGTGCAACGGACAACAAAAATGTGAAGGTTTTTGCCACCCCACGTCTGGTCACCAACTGGCGACTGGGTTCGGTGATCAGTTTCCCCAACCTCGATGAAGATGGCAAAGTCAAAGATTATGACAGCTACCAGGCCCGATTGGCGGAGTTTAGCATTTATGATGAGCAGGACCACAAACTGGCTGGCCTGATCCGTATGGACGAAGACAACAAAGGGGCTTCGCTCGATCTGGGCAATTATTTGCAGGAAAACACAAATTACAGACTCTACATCAAAGCCGAGTGGTACGTAGACAAAGGAGACAAAGGGAAATTTGAGCGTTTATATGAAGATGGGGCGTATGTGGTGGAGGATACTACGGTCAATTTTACTACCGGGCCATTTCCGGAAAAGATTTATAAGGAAATGCTGGAAAGCCAGACGCCGGGTTACCGGCAGCGCTATTGGCATCCTGGCTATGCCCGCCCGCAACTGCGCTTTAACACCCATGACCCACAACTCAAAAATCTGTTCCCGGAAACAGTCGTGATCGATGAAGAGGAAACCCGCTATGAATACATTGCCCGGATCAATCAGGTCGGACCCGACGCAAAGAAAGATGTGTTCTTTGAGGTGCCGGTAACCAAATATCCGGGTTCCAAACTCTTCAAAAAGGCCGTGCGGGATGAAATTGCCTATGGTACCTATTTCCGCATTCCGATCATCAAGAATGAAGATGTGACCGTCAATGAGGTGAGCTTCCCCGATATGGATGGCTTGAAATTGGAAGGCGGCGCGGTGTATAAATTCAATCTCATTCGCCGGCCTGAACGTAGCACCTTAGCCGAAGAACCGGAAGTCTATGTCAATGGCGGCTTCCAGAATCTGGAAGGCCAGAATACGATTGAAGCCAAACTGATCACCGTAGAGCGGGAAGGCAGCCGGGCTGATTCGGCGGGATTTGGGACCTTCGAAGTTCTGGAAAGTGAATTCGATAAAAACAGCCAGGGAGGAACCGCTTCCACCAATAAAAACCTCAATAGCCTGGACCGGGAGGTGGAAAAGGAAATTGCGGCCAACACCAAGATCCTGTATGAATACCACTTTGGCGTCAGTCGTTATAGAAACCTGGCCCAAAAGATCGAGGGTTCAGCGGTTCGTTTCATTCCCACCAAACTGAAACGGACGGACCTGAGTCATCCCAAGAATGCCACATTCAGCTGGCAGAAGGGGAACTGGGATTCGAAGAATGCCGATGCCTTCAAAACCAAGGACGACTATTTTGCCTTTACACCTGGTAGGGACGAAGGCTTCGATCAGTTTGATCTCGACCGCATCCGCCTGAATGCACAGGTATCCTATGTGGATCAATTTAGGGCTTATGAGGAGTACCAAAAACAGGTATGTCCCAGTGATTATAGTATTAATAGTGTATTCAGGACCAATTATGATCAATACTTTGCGCATTCCAGTCATCCAAGCAATAAGAGGACCTTCCTCAAAGCTGTGTTAAAGCCATACAGCAGGATTACCCTTTCCTCCAGCAATGGCACAGCCTGGAACTATGACTTCCACATCCCACCGCGGATGAAGGAACTGACGGATGATGACATCGATAAGGGGCGGACCTACTACTACCCGGATATGCGGAGCAAAAGAGATGGTTCGACCACCAAGGAGGTATTTGAACGGGAAGAGCGCTTTGGCTTGCTCTTTCAGGATATCCAGTCCCGCATCGTCTCCAACCAGATTCGATTGATTGCCGATGTGGGTTATACAGAAATCACCACCCATACCACTGATGGAACAACCTGGCAGGAAGTCAAGGGATTTTTTGGTGGTGATGATGGTGACCGCTCCTACAGTGGCTCCCTCGACCGGGAGATTGAGGGCTACACCAGCTACCACTGGTATAATACTGTCTATGCTGAAACCCGGAAGATGTGGTTTGATGCAGGCTATAATGCAGGTTCACCCCATTATTTCAAAGGTGATTGGGGTATGGGGCGGTGGGCTGCAAATGCCCAAATGAACGCGATCGCTCCACTATACCGCGACGGCTACGCCTGGAATTACCACGGAAACATCAAGTTAAAATTCCCCCGTGACGCCAGTTGGCAGGAGATGAACAGCCGAATCGAGAATCCCTATGGCCATATCACCACCACTCTGACGCCTAAACACAAAAATGATGAATCACCGGACCAGGGGGTGGCCCAAACGGAGGTAAAAGATGGGCCTCCCTCAGATCTATCCGCTTTGTATGAGCTGCAGTGGCACCATGCAGGCTCTGAGAAAAAGCTGACCAAGGTCAAGCTGAAGGCTAAATGGAATGGTACCCCTCAGCCGGACTATGTATATGTGTTTTATGTGATTAAGAAAGAAGGCTCTTTTTTCCCCATCGGTTATATCACTGCCACCTTCAACCGCAGTACCAGTACTTGGATAGTGGACAAGACGGACGATTATGGCCAGACCAGTCGAAAGATCAAAATCCTATCTGGAGAAGAATTGCACCAGCAAGAGGGAGTAGATCTGTGGCCGGCCTTTGACACGCAGGTGACAGGCATTCCCAAAGACAAACTCAGGATTGATCACCTCAGTGACCCATTTGTGTTCTTTTATTTCAATGGGAAAGGGGTGTACGGAATGGATGCCGCGGCAAGGGAGAAATATGACCAAGACGACAATGTGCCGATCTCCAAATATGAATTAAAGGGTGGGAACCCCTATACAGGGCCAATCGAAAAGCTCGCACCTGAAGAGGAGGATGGTGTTCCTGAGCCTTTTGGTAATCATTTTCTACCATTCCAGGGGCTCTACCAGAACTTCCCCGGACCAGTCGCACTGGAAAAGTATGATTGGGGTGGGCCCGGTATTTCTTACAACGACGCAAGAGCTGGCAATGCAAAAGGGAGCTTCCGCAGCAATGAGGATGTAGATCTGCTGCTGAAAGGCAGTACCTATGCCCTGGCTGAGATGGAGGAGGGCGAATTTGTTCAATATGCGCTCATGCCGCCTTATGGTGAACCTGTGCGGGAAGGTTTGCCTGTTCCAATCGGCCAGTCGGCCCAGGGCCTGATGGAAGGAAGTTTTACCTATAGGAGTTCGCGCTCTGTTGATCTGGAAATGAGTCTGGGAGGTGAAAAAATCGCGGTCCTGAAATTGCCCTCCAGTCGGGGATTAAACCAGGCGGTGAAGTTTAGTTTCTTGCCCAATGCATCCGCCAACCTTCTGCAGGACAACTCCTGGTCGCTGATTTTGTCGGTGGCAAAAGGAAAGCTTGACGAATTATCTGATCTCTCCTTCCAAAAAGCCAGCAACAATGAAGAAGTGCTCAGGCCTGCGCCCAATGTAGTCTATCGGATCAAAGATGAGGGCGGCAGCTACCTCAAGACTTCGATTGAGGGAGTAAATCTTATTTACCCAGCCTCTTTCGGAAGTCTGTATACCTTCAATGAGATCAAAAGTTATTATTCTGATAATTCCGGATACAATCTGTATGACCAGCGTGGGTTCCGGATTGCGCCGTCCCGGAATGCGATTGACAACCGCATCATTCCGAATACCAAACTGGAAGCAAATTCCTTTGCTGATTTCCACCCCATTTATTTCAGTGATGCCTTTCTGCTGAAGCATGATATCGGGGTCAAGGACCGATACCTGAAAACCGATGCTGCCTACACCTACAATAATCCCAATGTCAACGAACGGCCCCGTCTGCGACTTGAAAAGGTGAAAGATCTCGACAACGATTCGCTGCGCCTCGATTTCATGATCAATGAGGACTATTGGTATAAACTCATCTTCTCACCGTATGGGTACTCAAAGAATGCTGGTATGGAATATTTAGTCGCCATTGGTTCCGGAGGCAAAATCACCAGCTCCCGCAGTGGATACAATAGTTTTTCCCTGGAGATCCGCTTCGAAAAAGTTGGTAATGGCCGTTATCTGATTTACCGGAAAGATCCGGCAGATCCCCAAAAAGAGCTGCTGGGCCTTCCAGGAATTGGGATCAGTAATGAGAAACCTTTCCACTTGAGCACTGAGCCTGGTGGGCATCGGACCAATTTCTATCTGAACATCGCTGATGCAGATGGCAATTTCATGTACTATTCCTCTGGATTGGATACGAAAATGTATGTCCATTGGCAAAATCTGACCGAAGTCCTGCCGCAGAACGATTTAACGGAAGGTGAAAAGGAAGCGCGGGTCCCGGTTGATGCAGATGAAATAAATCGGGCGCGAAGCCAAGATGAATTTATCCTGCGTCCGGTTTCAAGGATCGGGACCAATGGTAAACTTTGGTAAAGATGAAAATGAATCCATTTCAAACATATCTGTTTCTCTGTGTGATGCTCAATGGCCTGGTGCTACCGGTGCTTGGCCAGCAGGGAGATAGTGAGAAAAGTACTCCGGCTTTTTATCTGGAAGGGGAAAGGAGGGTAGATGGCATCGCCTTGCATTGGTATCCGACTGCGTCGGACATCTGGACGGAGCAACTGGCCAGTGGCTATCAGCTCAGCCGGTCCGAAATCGACTCCACGGGCCGGGTGATCAGTGGGCCAGAGATCCTGCTGGACAATATCCTGCCCAGGGACACCGCCTGGTTCAGTGCCAATGCTGAAGCACTCAAAGGGCTGATGGAGCCCATTGGCGGCCTGCTGTACGATACCATTTTCAATTTTCCGGACAACGATATCCTCGATGCCCAGGAAATGAAATACAACTATCTGGTCTATGAAGCCACCCAGCACAATGAAGTGGCGGTGGCCATCGGACTGGGATTCATGGATTCGACCGCTTCCCCCAACAAGCGTTATCAATACAGTGTCCAAAGTGCGAATGCGGCCCTGAATGCGCAGATTCAGTTTCGACAGCCTTATATCAGGTTTGCCAGTAGCCAGGAAGGATACAGTCAGGAATTTCGTTTTCCGGCGGACCAGTCTCTCTCAGACATGTTGCGGGCTGCTTTTCCGGTTGAGCAGGAATACATCATCGCCACCTCACGTGGCTATGGCGACAGTGTGGTGGTCCGCTGGGGACCCAACAATCCCCGTCTCTGGGAACGCGCCAAAGAAAATGGCTTTCAGGTCTATCGCGAGGAAAGCCCCGGTAGGCTGACTTTGTTGGAAGTGGTCAAGCCCTGGCCGGAATCCCGTATCGCCAGTGCGATTGCTGAGGATTCTATGGCGCTGGTGGCCGCTAGCATTCTTTACGGCCAGAAGGATGCCCTGAAGCCGGGCAACAGCATCTACGAACAAACTTCCATCTTCGAAAACAGCCTGGGTTTTGCACTCTATGCCGCCGAACGTTCGCCCCTGGCTGGCAATATCCTCGGCTTTCGCTATGTGGACCGAACGGTGGGGCGAGACAGTGCCTATTCTTATATCATTTCCACTGACGGTCTGGAGGATATTTGGCTCACTGGCAAAACCAGTGGATTCAATACCTACGAAAGACCAGCACCACCAGAAGGCCTACGCCTGGAACCGGGCGATCGTAGCCTGCGCCTGATCTGGGAGCGTGAGAGCAATCGCAGCCGTTTTTCCTCCTACACCATCGAACGCTCAGAAGACGGACAGAATTTTTCAAAACTGACCCGCAACAACATTGTCTTCATCGAAACTGAACGTCTGCCCATTACCGCTTTTTCCTACACTGATACAGTGGCTGAGAATGGGAAAACCTATTACTATCGCTTGCGTGGTTATGACAGCTTTGGCGAAACCAGCGATGGGGCTGAAGTGAGTGGCCAGGGCGTTGACATGAGCCCGCCTCAGCCAGTTCAGATTGTAGATGTCGAGTATTTTGATGATACGCAGACCATTGTCCTCAACTGGGAGCGTTCCGGCCCTTTTGCAGAAGATTTTAGCCATTATCAGGTATTGATGGGAGAAGTAGGCGATGGTCCTTTTGGAGCCATCAGTGAAAACCTTGACAGCACCGAGACGGCTTTTCAACTGGAACTGAAAGGCATGGATCTGGACCGTGGCTTTTTCTTTACCGTGTCCAGTTATGATAAAAGTGGGAATGTGAGCACTTCCTATCCCCGGCAGGCGGTGGTGCCGGACATCATCGCTCCTTTACCACCAGAGAATCTGACTGGTTTTGTTGACAGCAGCGGCTTTGTGACCCTTTCCTGGGAACACAGCACATCCAAAGATGTCGAAGGCTACTGGCTGTACTTTGGCAATCGCAAGGATGCGGAGTTCAGTCCTGTGAATAAGGAACCCCTAACCCAAAACTTTCATGTGTATGCGCTGCCTGAGAGCAGCCTGACCAAAAGAATTTTTTACACTGTGCGTGCTGAGGATGACTCCTATAACCGCAGCGTGCCGTCAGAGGTGATCGAAGTAAAACTGCCAGACAAGATTCCGCCAGAACCGCCTTATGCCATCAATGTGATGGCAAAAGAGATGCAGTTGATGCTCAATTGGTCTCTGAGTGCGAGCGAAGATGTCGCGGGCCAATTGCTGTACAAACGTGGCACGGCTCTGACCGATACTGGTTTTGTTTTTGTGGACAGCCTGTCGGCACGGCAGCAAACTTATGTGGATGCCAGCGTGCGCATCGGTGAGGTCAACCGCTATATGCTGCGTGCCTGGGACGAATCCGGGAATCTGTCTAGACCATCTTTTGAAGGCAAAGGCGAACTGCTTTTTCCAGTTGGCATGGCAGATATTCAGGATCTGACCGTAGGCATTGCATCGGCAGATGGAATTGAACTCAAATGGCAGTTCCAGGCTCTCAATGAGCAGTTGAAAGCAGTACCCTATACCTATGAGATTCACCGTGCAGTGGGTGGAGGTGCGCTTTCCCTCTATGAAGAAGTTGCTGCTGGTAGCCAAAATTATACTGACCTGAAGGTGCAATCAAATGTGTTGTACCAATATGCCATCCGGGTTCGCTTTGAGAATGGCTGGCTGGGAAATAAAAGTGAAATCAAATCCGTGCTGGTGAATGAGTAATGAGGTTTTGGCCGAATGTTTTAGATGAGATCAAGATGATGAAACAGATAGTCCGACAATTGATTCTTCTCGGTGGTTTGGGCCTCATGGCTTTCCAGCCGGTCTTCGCCCAGGATTCCTGCGAAGTATTTTTGGGCACACCTGGCTTTTCTCCCGACCCGGCTTCCTTTCTGGACATGAACATCAATGCGGTCGGTGATATCTATGTTGCCTTCGTGGACGAGGACCAGGACAACCGCCTAAGTGTGATGTCCTATTCGGCTGGATCAGGCTGGGGATTGGTGGGCAATCGCGGTTTTTCAGACTCAAGTCTGGTCGAAGCCCCTAGCCTGAGTTTTGATATCTCTGGTAATCCGGTCGTGGTGTATAGTGATCTGAGTGTCGGATTTGAATTGACTGCACAGCAATTCAGTGGAGGGACCTGGTCGCCCATCGGCCCGAAGGGTTTTAGCCCAAGTGGAGGCTTCGAACCCGATCTGGCTTATGGCGAGTTCGGCTCTCCCTATGTTGTCTTTGCAGATCAAAACCAAAATGGACGCCTGGAAGTACTGACTGATTTTGGTGGCTTCTGGAGTCCAACCACTGATACCACCAACCAGCCCAAAGGGCCCGCTTCAGATTTTGTCCTGGAAGCCGTGCCGGATAGTGGAGATGAGGTTTTGTATATCGCTTTCAAAGATTCTATCAGTCAGTTGAACGTGGTCAAAGTCTCCACTGTATTGTTTACGCCCTGGGAATTTGTCGGTGGTGCCAATATATCAGGCGGTCCGATGACTGAACTGGATTTTCTTGCGGATGAGACGATGCAGACGGTGGCTTACACCAATCCTGCCGATAACAATCGCCTGTCGGTCTTTGGCTTTGATTCCACCGCCAATGCCTGGCAGAGAATCGGTTCGGCTGCGGTTTCTGCGGCGGCAGCTGGCCACCCCAGCCTGGCTTGGGACGACAATGCTCAACAACTCTTTGTTGCCTATGTCGACAGCAGCGCCGGCAATGCGATTGCAGTCAAAAGTTTTGACGGCACCGACTGGGTGGATGTAACCACCCCCACAGTCACTCCCGGAAACGATGCGGCCCCGCATTTGATCACCGACAATCAGATTGCCATTCTGGGGTTTATTGACGGGAGCAATCAGAATCGCCTGACCGCCCAACGCATCATCGATGCGGAAATTCCCATGATCGTGCTGGATAGTTCGGCCCTGCAATTGGATTGTACCGTCGACTCTCTCCGACTGGATGCCTCCGGCTCAAGTGGAAACGATCTCAGTTTTAGCTGGTCGACTGGTAGTACCGACTCGGCCATTGTTGTAACCGCACCGCAAAGCATTACACTCACCATCAGCAATTCAGCTGGCTGCTCAGATTCAATCATGCTTGAAGTTACCCAGGACCTCACCTATGTAGCTGATATCGGTGCCAATACGCCAGTCTGTTCTGGTGAAGATTTACGCTTGACCAATACCAATGAAGCCATTCAGTGGCAGTGGAGCGGACCCAATGGATTCAGCTCCACTGAACAGAATCCAGTTCTCGCTGCTGTCGGAACCGAAGTCAGTGGACAATACAATCTGGTGGTGAGTAGTCAGGCTGGCTGCGTGGCCAGCGACTCGGTTGATGTACTGGTCAATCTGACACCGACAGTGGAAGGCAGTAGTTCTTCTCCTGTTTGCCTTGGAGAGGATCTGATTCTCACGGCCAATGTGGATTCTGGTTTCAGTTTGCTCTGGCGTTATCCTTCCGGCAATAGCTTTTCGGCTACAGATACCATTATTCCCGGAGAGCTCGTGCAAGCGGGAACCTATACCTTGATTGGTACGGCTGGTAATGGCTGTGCAGACAGTGTGGCACTCCCGGTCGTCGTCCTATCCGAAGAAGTGATTGCCAGTAATTTCCTGGCAGGAGGAAGCCTCTGCGTGGGAGACAGCCTGCGCCTGATTGAGTACAGTGGATTCGATTCGCCGGATTTGGTTTTCTCCTGGGATTTTGGCGATGGAAGTTCCAGTACGGAAAGAGATCCAATCAAAACCTATACCACCGCGGGCATCTTTGAGGTAGGCCTGGAAGTCGCATTGATGGGATCCAGTTGCCCCACTGTGACTGTCCAAAAAGCGGTAGAGGTATTGAATTGCCGACAAGGCGCAGCAGAACTGGTGCAAAGCAGCTTGTATCCCGTGCCCAGTTCAGGTGAAGTCAATCTTGAACTGCAACTCCCTGAATCCGGCCCCTTGGATATTCGGATTGTGAGCCTGGATGGCAAAACCCTACTGCATCAGGCAGAGACAGACATACAAAAGTACGAAGCAAGCTTTACGCTGCCAGGACCGGGTATGTACCTGGTCCAATTGACCCATCGGTATGGCAGAACCGTTCTCAAAGCGCTGGTAAGCAAGTAAGCTAATTCCTTTACCTATGATCAAGAATGTTCAACTCCAGATTCTGCGACTGATCATGGTCGGCTTTTTTGGCTGCCTGAGCCTGAATCTTACTGCCCAAACGATCACCAGTCCCCTAAATTGGGAAATTGGTGCCAATGTGGGCTTCAGTGGATACCAGGGGGATATCTATCCGACCAACTTTTTCCTTTTTCAGGACATCGCCGCGGATTTTGGAGAATTGTAAAATTCCCTCGATCATTTGATTCATGGTGATGGCTCCATCCTTGACGAATTGGAGGTATTCCTGGATTTCTGGATCGGCTTTTTCACCTAGTCGGCGGCGAATCAAATCGATGAAGGAGCTGATGGTCCGAAGTGGGGCTTTTAGCTCATGGGAAGCGATGTAGGTAAAATGTTCCAGTGCTTCGTTGGATACTTCGAGGTCTTCCGCGTAACTCTCAATTTGCCGTTGAGCGGCTTTGTAATCGGTCACGTCGTTGGGGCG
>JBCBZF010001313.1:0-1532 GCA_039815525.1 Bacteroidota bacterium
ATTTGTCCCACACACTTATTCACTTTTACACTTTTATCGTTACCATTTGGAAAAAATCTACGTCTAATTAACTCTGAGAAACATTACTTTTTACGTCAAAGGGAAACATGAAAATGAAAAAGATTTGGGTGCTGAGTATCACCCTTGTGTGTCTGGCTGCTGGTCTGAAAGGACAGAACCGGTACCTGGGGCGCCAGACAACCCTTTTCAATTATGATTTGAGCTTGTCGGAAGCCTATCAAATGGATGTGCGGCCTGCAAACAATGCAATGCTCGATGAAGATCCATTTGAACGGAACCGTCAACTGTTGATGCAGATGGCTTTCCGGGTCGTCAAGCAGCGCTTGAAGTTGGAAATGGGAATTGATCTACATGACGGGCGGGAACTGATTCAATCCGCATCTGCCAGTACCGAAACCTATCCATTGACAGAATTATACCAGGCGATCAATGAGTCTGAGACTCCTTTCTTTGCCAAACTCAGGATTGACATTGATCATAAGAAGTTTGATCGAAGCTTCTATGAAAAAGATGGCGAGAAGCTTGAGAAACGCAATGTCGCTCCCAAAATAGAAATCGAACTCACACTGTTTGATAAAGAACGCAACAAACTGATCAGTGTAGATGGTCGGGCCTCTTCTAAATTTGAACTGGTGTTTGATGAGCAAAATCTCCGTGAAGATTTTGGGAAAACTGAATCATATGGACAAGCCTGCCTTGACAACTGTGTTCTTATTTCCCGTTTGCTGGACAAGGCAGTTCTGAATATGATTAAGCGTTGGAAAAACGCCGGCTAATGTCTCAATTTTGACGTAAAACGGATACAATTACTTGGCACAATTTGCTGAGCTGATCGTCCGAAATAATATATGGCGGCATGATATAGACCAATTTCCCAAAAGGTCGAACCCAGATGCCTGATTGAACAAAACGAGCCTGTATATCTGCCAGATGTACAGGCTCGTTCATTTCGACTACTCCAATTCCACCCAATACCCGTACGTCAGCTACCTGCTTCAATTCTTCTGCTTCAGCAAGGCCGATACGCATGATCTGTTCCATCCTACTGAGTTTGGTCTGCCAATCGCTGTTGATAAGCAAGTCAATGCTGGCTACTCCCAGGGCACAAGCCATTGGATTGGCCATAAAAGTTGGGCCGTGCATAAAGACCCCTGCATTGACATCTCCGAGAGAAATGTGCTCGCTGACCTGTTGAGTCGTGATGGTAGCGGCCAGGCTCATATAGCCACCGGTGAGGGCCTTTCCCACACACATAATATCTGGTGCAATGTCAGCATGTTCACAAGCAAACAGCTTGCCGCTGCGTCCAAAACCAGTGGCAATTTCATCCAGGATCAGCAAGACTTCATACTCATTACATAATTGGCGAAGCTGGCGCAGATACTCCGGATGATAAAAACGCATCCCACCTGCACCTTGCACGATTGGTTCAAGAATGACTGCTGCAAGATGTGTGTGTTGCTCCTCTAGTATCTGCCTGATATTGTCCATTGCACTTTCATCCCAGTCGG
>JBCBZF010000734.1:0-3814 GCA_039815525.1 Bacteroidota bacterium
CATATTGCTCAGGGGGAATACTTTTACCTTCTGCATCAACCAGATTGATGAGCGCTTTTTCTGTGGTTCTGATTCTCTTGGGCTCAAAAAAACCAATCTCCTGTCCCTGCTGCACATTTTGGGTCTGATTCATGATCTGGGTAATCCGAAAGAGAATGGGCGGAAAAACAGTTTTTACGTGAAAATCTGTCCATTCATCACCCGGGAAAAAAGTAGCCAAAAAGAGTAATCCATCCCCGGTACGTGATTCAAGTAAAAGCGGGGACTGGTTTTCGAGGGAAAGGATGCGGTTATGAACGGTTTGGTTGTTGAGTTTGAGTGGATGGTAGCGGAACATGGTGGGGGCATCAAAATCCCGCCGCTTTTGGCTGCGCTGAAACACGCCGTCAAAGACGGGATGCGCTAGGTCTACTGCTGAGGCAGCCTGCCCATCCTGAATCGAAACCGCTGCTTCCAGACTGCCTACCCGCAGACTCAGCAGCCAATTGTTGATTTCATTCAGCTTCGCGCCTTCGCCAGGGAAGACCAGCATGCTGCCGCCCTCATTGAGATAGGTTTGCAATTTGTCCGACAGGCCTGAGCTCACATTTTTCATCCCAAGGAAAACCACAGAACGGAAATCTTCCAACTGGACCGTTGATATTTCACGTTCAGAGACAAAAGTGGGCACAAACTGCTTGAAGAGGTCTCGGAACAGGATTTTTACATTGGGGGAATTTTGACCTTCAACCACCAGGACCTTTTCCTGATCTGGCACATACAGGCTGAAGTAACGCTTGTTGTCATAATCCACCGGATTATCATTTAATTCAATGTAGCCGCCCAGCCAACCCGTTTGAGTCGGAGTGAATAGCATACGCAACTCCTGCGTTGCATCGGCTTTTACAGAGGTATTGTTGGTCGAAACGATTTTTCCATCCAGCCAAATGTTGATGTTCAGGTTGTTGACATCACTTTGCCCATCGTTCACCAATTGCATCGACATTTCCACCGGCTGGTCTACTTCGACGATCTGAGATTCAATTTTTTGAGAAGCGACGTACACATTTTTCTGCGCCCGATTGGCCAGCGGTACATATTTGATGATCATGGATGAATCCTGCAGCTGCACACCCAGGCTGTCTGTCAGAACAGTCGCTTCCTGAAAGTCGCTGATGAGATACAGCTCTTTCAGCTGATGATTGGCTCTGGCAAAAATTTCATTTCGAAAGCCAAGGATGTCTCCCTGAGATCGGATGTTCTGGGCAATTTTCAGATTGCGTAGTTCTTCCAGACTCTCTTCCTGCTCAGAGAAATTATAGTTGAGGCGTAGGTCGCTGGTCGTCATTAACAAAAACTCGTCCTGCCGGCTGTAAGCTTTGACGACATTCCGGGCGAGGGATAGGGCCTGTTGGAAATACATGCCCTTTTCATTGCCTACGCTCATGCTGTAGGAATTGTCAATGACCACGGCTACAGAACGCTGCCCCTGGAGTAAGTTTTGATTGTCCCGGATGAGGACCGGGCGGGCGAATGCAAGAACCAATCCAGAGATTGCCAACAGGCGGGCCAACAGAAGGAGCCATTGTTTGAAGCGAAGCCTGCGAACCACTGATTTTTTGACCTCTTTGACAAAAGCCACATTGCTAAACAGGATTTGCTTGGGCCTTTGTAGGTTGAAGAAATGGATGATAATGGGAACAGCCAAAGCCAATAAACCCCACAAAGCCTGTGCATTCAAAAAGGTCATACAGAAAATTCCATTGATTGAGGGATGCTAATATAGACACGAAATTCTGCCCAATAAAGATGAGATGAAGGTTAATTTTGCAAGATTGGGACAGTTTCCGTTCGGGAGAAACAAGAAAAAAAATCATTCAGGCAACCAAAATCTATTTCATCCGTGTAAAATTTTAAGATGGAATCGCACGTTCTTTTTTCAACAAAATGCTTAGATTCTTAAACAGAAACGGAAAACTGCCTGTTTTAGCTACGCAATTCGCAGCCTATTGACATTCAGTTGAATTGTTCTATTTTTGCAGCGATTTTTTTTGCACACAGTAGGAAAAGATATGTATTGGACGCTTGAATTAGCCATTTATCTTGAGGATGCACCCTGGCCAGCCAAAAAAGCTGAGCTGATGGACTTCTCACTTCGGTCAGGAGCACCGATGGAAGTTTACGAAAACCTGAGTGAACTGCCCGACGATGACGAAACCTATGAAAGTATTGAAGAAATTTGGCCTGACTATCCTTCAAAGGATGATTTCCTCTTCAACGAGGATGAATATTAAGACTGTGTGAAACTCAGCATATCTGAACTCAACACGACTTACGGGAATCGAAATGTCTTGCGGGACGTTTCGATTTCTTTGGTAGAAGGCCTCACTTTTTTGGCCGGTCTCAATGGCAGCGGAAAAACCACCCTCCTGCATGCCATTGCGGGGCTGAAATCATATCAGGGAAGCATCGATCTCGATGGTGTTAATCTGCTGAGCCTAAGTCGAAAAGACAGAGCCCGGCGTATGGCGCTGGTCCCACAAAGCCTGAACACAAGTTTTCCCATTCAGATTTTTGATTTTGTGCTGAGTGGTCGCTTTCCACACCTCAATTGGCTGGGGAATTATCGTTCGCAGGACCGTGTGATTGTGGAGAAACAATTGACGGCCTTTGGCATCTCACATCTTGCAAGAAGGACCATTCGGGAGGTCTCCGGTGGGGAATTACAAAAAGCCCTGGTTGCCAGAGCCCTGGTACAGCAAAGTCCCATTTTACTTTTGGACGAGCCCGCTCAATCTTTGGACCCAAGGCACCGCCTTTGGCTCTACAACCAACTATATCAGCTTGCTGATTCTGGGAAAATGGTTATCTGTACAACGCATGACCTCGAAGCCATTCATCGGCCCAAGGATCGGCTCATCGGAGTCTTGAATGGTCAGATTATTTGGGACAAAGCTGCCGATCAGGATAAACAGGAGTGGATGAAGGTAATTTATGAGGTTGGAAAAAGCGGGGTAAATGAAAATGAATCGCCATCAAATAAGCCCTGATCACTGAGTTTGAGGGAGGGAATGACCAGTAGCCCCATAAATGAAAGACTCATAAAAGGTGCCCGAAGTTGACTGCCCATCTCCCGTGCCATCTGGTCTAACTCTGCATAAGCTTTTCCCACTCTGTCTCCAGCCTGATCAGACATGATCCCTGCCACAGGGAGTGGCAAGACTTTTTCTTTAGTCCCGCTGACCGCACTGATGCCACCTTTATGCTGGATGATCAGGTTAACTGCCCGGCAGATGCTCTCATCATCCACGCCTACCGCAATGATGTTGTGAGAATCATGGGCTACACAAGAGGCAATCGCCCCTTCCTGTAAGCCAAAGTTATGGATACATGCCAGAGCAGGCTCCTCATCCTTGTATCGATTGATCACAGCAATCTTGAGCACATCCTGCTGTAAATCAGACTGGAGCATGCCTCCGATTGCTTTGACCGGAAACTCTTTTTTTCGGGTAATCAACTCTCCATCCAAAACCTCAATCGCCAAGAGTTTGCTTCCCCGGCTTTTGATCGAAAACTGAGAAGGCGTCTTGGGAGTGCTGTTAAACTGATTGGGGCAATCAGGCTGTCGGTATGGAAGGGAGGTACTGCCGTATTCAGCTACTTTTTTGCCGTCTACATATGTTTCCAATACTTCAAAATCACGCAGATCTTTGACCCGTATGAAATCAGCTGGATCGTCAGGTTGAAGCAATCCAACCGCTAAGCGATAGTGTTTCACGGGAATGAGACAAGTTGCTTCCAGAACAGTCATGGGATCTATGCCTTTCCGGACGGC
>JBCBZF010000503.1:0-5206 GCA_039815525.1 Bacteroidota bacterium
ATTTGCCTTTGGGTCTATATCTCTTCCAATTTCAGTCAGGAAATGAGAACTTAAGCCGGAAAATCATGATTCGATAAATGGCTTTGATCAAAGACTATCAGAAACATTCCCCCAAAATTGACTCCACTGCACGCCTCGCCGAAAACGCTACTGTGATCGGCGAGGTGTTTATTGGTGCCCAAAGTAGTATTTGGTACCAGGTCGTGCTGCGTGGTGATGTCGGCGCCATTCATATTGGCGAAAGAACCAATATTCAGGATGCGGCTATCTTACATTGCAGCACCGGGCGGACGCCCTGTATCGTTGGGAATGATGTGGTGGTCGGCCATCGGGCGATCCTGCATGGCTGCACGGTTGAAGATGAAGCCCTGATTGGGATGGGGGCAATTGTTCTGGATGAAGCCGTGGTGCCAACCCACTGTATTGTGGCCGCCGGAGCCGTGGTGCCGGAAGGGAAAAAGCTGGAAAGTGGCTGGCTCTATGCAGGCATCCCGGCCAAAAAAATCAAAGCCATTAGCCCCCAACATATTGCCATGATCAAAATGGGGGCAGCACATTATGTGGAAAATGCCGACCTTCATTTTCCCTAACATGTTTTCTTATGGCCGACCTCCATCTCAAGGCATTGGTTTTCGATGCTTATGGTACTCTTTTCAATCCCTTTGCCCTACAGGAAAAACTGACCGAAGCTTTTGGTGAAAAAGCCGGTATCATCAATCAAATCTGGCGACAAAAGCAGTTGGAATACACCTGGTTGCGAGCACTGATGGAGCGGTATGTTCCCTTTCAGCGCATTACCTGGGAAGCCCTGCGCTATGCCTGCCAGTCTGTCGATATCATTCCCAATGATGAAGACTTTCAGGAGATCATGGAGCAGTATCTCTATTTGCCTGCTTATGATGAAGTGCCAGTTATTCTCAAACAGTTAAAAGGCATCGTCCCATTGTGCATCCTATCCAATGCCAATCCAGCGATGCTGGAAAGTGCCATCGCCGCCAACCGATTGGAAGGGGTCTTTGATCATGTCTTCAGCGCGCACAGCATTTCGACCTACAAACCCCGACCTGAGATCTACCAGCTGGCCTGCGATGGATTGAATCTCCCGGCGGAACACATCGGTTTTATCTCCGGTAATCCATGGGATGTGGCCGGCGCGGCATCATTTGGTTTGCAGGTTTTGTGGTTGAATCGGGGGAAAAAGCAGGCAGAGGAATTAGGCGTACGTCCCCGCCGCCAACTGGACAGCCTGGAAGAGCTGTTACCAATTGTGAAGAGGAGTCAGGTGAGAGGTGAGAGGTGAGAGGTGAGAAGTTATCAGTCCATGATCGATAGAAACATATGGGAGAGGCGTCAGGTGTCAGGAGAGAGAAACGAAATGGATCGTCTATGAGGCGATAAAGGCCTGCTCGCACCTCTCACCTCGCTCCTCGCACCTCATTTGTACAATTCTCCAGCCACCTTGCACGATTCTATCAAGCTTCTGAGGATGTGGTATTTAATACAGCCTTTCCTTTGGATTATTGACTGAAACCTATAACTTCCTAATGCTCGAATCAAAGAGCATTTTTTGGACTGCTACTGACTTATTTCCTTATCTATGCACTTAGACGGCACGCACAAGCTGAATGCCTCGGCGCAACAAATCTATGACATGCTGATGGACCATGAGGTCCTCGCCCGTGTAACCCCGGGTGTCAAAGAGCTGCAACCACTGGGTGAAGGCAAATACAAAGCCTTGTCTGATGTAAAGCTTGGTCCGGTCAACGGATCATTCAAAGGACAGGTGGAAATTTCTGATCCTGTTCCTGCCAAAAGCTTCACCCTCAACATGAAGCAAAGCAGCAAAATCGGCAATGTGTCTGCCAAAGGGTCAATCTCTCTGAATCAACTCAGTAAAAATGAGACAGAAGTGATCTTTTCCGGTGATGCAAAATTATCCGGAACCCTCGCCCGAACGGGGCAACGTGTGATGAGTGGCGTCGCCAAAACCCTCACCCAGCAGTTTTTTGAAGCGCTGGAAGCAGAAATTGGTGAAGCGCAGGGAATGGAAGTCAAACGTCCGGGATTCTTTGCCCGCTTGATGCAGTTACTGAAAAATCTTTTTGGAAGGAGCCAGTCCTGAGTGGCTGTCGCATTTTTCGCCAAACGTTAACCGTTAACTTTTGACCCCATGGGAGTCCCGATTACAATGACGGTCAAGGGCAAGACGCTTACCCATGAGGTAGATACCCGTCTGCTGTTGTCCCACTACTTGAGAGATGTCCTGCGCCTGACTGGTACCCACATTGGCTGTGATACCAGTAACTGTGGTGCATGTACCATTATCGTCGATGGCCAGGCCATCAAATCCTGCTCTATGCTGGCCGTCCAGGCCGATGGCAGTACTGTTACCACCATCGAAGGCATGGCCAATGGTACTGAACTCCACCCCCTTCAGGAAGGATTTCGTGAAGAACACGGTCTGCAATGTGGTTTTTGTACCCCAGGCATGATCATGACCGCCAAACAACTATTGGAACGCAACCCGAATCCAAGCGAAGAAGACATTCGCCATGCACTCGAAGGCAATTTCTGCCGCTGCACCGGATACCACAACATTGTCAGAGCCATTCAGTACGCTGCAAAAAAGATGAACGAAACCGAAACTGTCCATGGGTAATTTTATCGGAAAAGGTGTCAAGCGAGTCGAGGACAAACGCTTTATCACCGGCAAAGGAAAATACGTTGACGACATTGTGCTGCATGGCATGGTCTATGCCCATGTGGTTCGCAGTCCCTATGCACACGCCAAAATCAATAGCATTGATGTTTCGGCTGCCAAGGCCCATGATGGTGTTGTGGCAGTATTCACCGGACAGGACATCGCTGATTCTGGTGTAGGTGGTGTCCCCTGTGGCTGGCAGGTAAACTTCCGCAATGGTGATACCATGAAGGAACCACCACACCCATTGTTGGTGGTCGACAAGGTCCGCCACCTGGGAGACGGCGTTGCCATCGTCATCGCGACAGATAAGATGACCGCGAAAGATGCGGCCGACCTGGTGGAAGTCGATTATGAAGAACTGGATGCTGTAACCAGTCCGAGCGAAGCCATCAAGCCCGGTGCGCCATTGGTGCACGATGATGTGCCCAACAATATGGCTTTTGACTGGGAATTAGGTGATAAAGATGCGACCGATGCGGCCATGGCTGGCGCAGCACACGTCACCACCTATGAATTCGTCAACCAGCGGGTCATCCCCAATGCGATGGAGCCAAGAGCGGCCATCGGACATTACGAAGACCACAACGGGAACTTTACCTTATATACTTCTTCTCAAAACCCACACCTGATTCGTCTGCTGCTTTGTGCTTTTGTGCTGGGAATTCCTGAGCACAAAGTTCGGGTATTGTCTCCGGATGTAGGTGGTGGATTTGGGAGTAAAATTTTCCACTACACCGAAGAAGCACTGGTCATCTGGTGTTCGCAGCGACTGGGACTGCCTGTCAAATGGACCTCTGATCGCAGCGAGGCATTTATGACTGATGCACACGGACGGGATCACGTAACCAAAGCAGAACTTGGTTTGGATGCGGACGGCAATTTCGTCGGTTTACGCATCAAGACAGACGCCAATATGGGCGCATATCTTTCGACTTTTGCCCCAGCTGTCCCAACCTATCTGCACGGAACCCTGATGCAGGGTTTGTACACCACACCTGCCATTCACATTCACGTCAACGCCGCATTTACCCATACCAATGCAGTAGATGCATACCGTGGCGCAGGTCGTCCGGAAGCAACTTTCCTGCTGGAGCGCATCATTGAGCTGGCTGCGCTGGAGACCGGCCGCGATCCGGCTGAATTGCGTTTGCAGAACTTCATCGCGCCATTTGATGGCGTAAATGAACCTGGCTATCAAACGCAGGTTGCCCTGCAGTATGATTCGGGCAACTATGAGCCAGTCCTGAAGCGCGCCATGGAAATGGTGGGTTACGAAGAATTTCGCAAAGAGCAAAAAGCAGCTCGCGAAAACGGTCGCCTGCTGGGAATCGGTATCTCAACCTATATCGAAGCTTGTGGTATTGCGCCATCGGCCGTAGTAGGGGCACTGGGTGCCAGAGCGGGTTTGTATGAATCGGCACAGGTGCGTGTTCAGCCAACGGGGAAAGTCAGTGTCTACACCGGAGCACACTCACACGGACAGGGACATGAAACGACCTTTGCCCAGATTGTCGCGGATCGTTTTGGCATTGGGTTAGAAGATGTTGAAATCGTCCATGGTGACTCTGAATCAGTTGCTTTCGGAATGGGTACCTATGGTTCTCGCTCCCTGGCCGTTGGTGGCAGTGCGATTGTGAAGAGCATGGACAAAGTCCTGGAAAAAGGTGCACAGATTGCTGCTCATAAACTGGAAGCCAATGTAGATGACCTGGAGTTTGCCAACGGCAACTGGACGGTTAAAGGCACCGAAAAATCCATCGGATTTGGTGATGTGGCCCTGACGGCTTATGTGCCACACGATTATCCCGAAGGTCTGGAACCAGGCATGGATTTCTCCTCTTTCTACGACCCAACCAATTTTACCTATCCATTTGGGGCGCACATTGCCGTGGTGGAAATTGATCCTGAAACCGGCAAAGTTGATCTCAAACGCTTTATCGCCTGCGACGATGTAGGCAATGTCATCAACCCGATGATCGTAGACGGACAGATCCACGGTGGATTGGCCCAGGGAATCGGACAAGCCCTCTTCGAAGGTGCTGAATATGATGAAAACGGACAGTTGATCAACGGCTCCTACATGGATTACACCATGCCACGGGCTGATGACCTGCCATCTTTCGAAATCGACCGCACAGTAACACCTTGTCCACACAACCCATTGGGGGTAAAAGGAGCAGGTGAAGCTGGCTGTATTGGTTCCACCCCCGCGGTGGTCAATGCTGTAGTTGATGCACTCGCACACCTTGGGGTCCGCGACGTGCGCATGCCGATGACACCACAGCGGGTCTGGAAGGCAATGAATAGTTGAGGAGCGAGGGGCGGGGTGTCAGGAGCGAATCTGCTTTACGGGCAAAATGGTAGCGATCGCCTGTTTGGCGGTAGTGAGAATGATACTCTCTACGGACAAAATGGTCACGATCTGCTCGATGGTGAAGGTAACGATGATGAGTTAATAGGTGGTGGGGGTAACGATACCGTCTGGGGTGGGGATGGTCATGA
>JBCBZF010000139.1:0-9222 GCA_039815525.1 Bacteroidota bacterium
CGAGACGTCTATTGCGGAACCGCTGAGCAGTTAAGAACGCTCGTGATGCAGCGTTGAGGGGCTACTCAACGATTGCCTTTGCCAACGATCATGGCTGGGGTGTGGTGAAAGATGGTTGTCAGCAGATAGAAGTAATCGAAGGAAAAGCCTTCTCCGGTCAAAAAAGTATTTCTGTCCAGTGGGACAATGTCACCCAAAAATGCTCTCTCGTCGTTTTTGGCGTCAATTGGTCCCAATGGAAGCCCATTGATATGCGTAAGGTTTCACCAGATGCCGTCCTGTCTTTTGCGGTACAATCTGACGAGCTTGATAAGCTGTCTTTCCGGATTGATTTGGAAGACTTTTTCCGCCTCTCCATGGGAACCGACTGGAAGAAAGAATATGTAACAGGGAAAAAAGGGAACTGGTCTCTGGTTGAAATTCCGTTGCGGGATTTCAAGGGGAACGCCAATCCAGCAGACATCAAAAGCCTCGTCTTTCGCCTCGAAGGATCTGGTAACATGCTGATGGATCAAATTATGTGGAAGCAAAAATAAACGCCCAAAACAGACATTCTCATGAATTTCCTTTCAAAAAGTTCCATTCTCATCTTTTTCCTTTCGGCGACAGTCTTCATGGCTTGTGAGCCTTCCGATCAGGTATTGGAGAACAATCCCTGCGATTTTTCCGAAAGTCTGGAAGGCTATGATTTGGTTTGGGAAGATGAATTTGATGGATCCATTGACGAATCGTCCTGGTCATTTAATATAGGAGATGGATGCGATCGCGGCATTTGTGGCTGGGGCAACAATGAGTTGCAGTATTATACTGATCGTGCCGCCAATGCACGCACCGATGATGGCAAACTGATTATCAGGGCCCTTGCGGAGAATACGCCTTTTCAGGGGTACGATTATACTTCGGCCCGGATGGTGACGAAGAACAAAGTAGACATTCGGTATGGTCGCATCGATATCCATGCAAAACTACCGAAAGGGCAAGGGATCTGGCCGGCTTTATGGATGCTATCCACAGAAGAAAAGTTTGGGATCTGGCCACGAAGTGGCGAGATTGACATCATGGAATTGATTGGCAATCGCCCCAGTGAAATCTTTGGTACCGTACATTGGGGGCTTGACTTCTGGCGATTCAAATCCTCTTACTATGAACTGGAAGGAGAAGATTTCTCAGAGGACTTCCATACTTTTTCTCTTCTGTGGCGGGAAGATTGTATGCGATTTATGGTGGATGGCAAAATCTATGGTAATGCCATTACCCCTTCAGTTACCCTGCCGTCAAATTACCCGTTCAACGAAGATTTTCACTTGATTTTCAACATAGCCGTAGGCGGGAATCTCCCTGGTAATCCAGATGCAAATACTGTATTCCCCCAGGAGATGCAGGTTGAGTATGTGAAGGTCTATTCAGAAAAATGATTTCCCAAAATTCAATTATATCTTAACTCTTAACCAAAACCCAAAATCATGAAAAGAATTCATGTACTTTTTGCAATGATGGTACTGCTGGCAAGCAGTAGCTTCGCCCAGGTAACCCTGGACAACTTTGAAGAGACCCGCAAGGTCTGGTTCAATTTCTCCAATGGAACCCTGACACCTTATTTCGCAAATCCTGATATGACGGGTAATACCAGCCCGGTCATTGCCCGCTACACCCGGAATGCCGCCGAGCAGTTTGACGTGATCGTCATCGATGGTGACACGGTTTTCGAAGATATGTCAGCATTCCTCGACGGTACCAAGCAGATGTCTTTGGACGTTTGGAGCCCACTGGCAGGTGTTACAGTACAGATCACGGTGGAGGACACCAATACTGCCAAGCCAGCCAATTTCCCCAATGGACGGCACAGTGTATACCTCGCTACGACTACTCAGGACAGTGCCTGGGAGACATTGACATTCACATTCAACAATCGCCCTGATATGTCAGTACCTGACAATACTGTCAATCGTATGGTGTTGTTGTTCAACCCGGACTCAAATACTGACGACACCTATTTCTTTGACAATCTGGTTGGCCCTGCCTTCAATCCAGATCCATGTGATGGCGTAATGCTTTCTGACTCGATCCTGAATGATTTTGAATGTAATCAGTCTGCGATTTCAACTTTCAACCATGGTGCCTCTCTGCGTCGTATTCCGAATCCAGACCCAAGCGGTGCAAACACCACTTCCTACGTTGCCTCTTACACCCGGAATCCTGGTGAAGAATTTGACGTGATCGTTGGTACATTCACCAATGTCCCTACCCTATCTGATACTTCTGAATTCAAATTGTGGGTATGGAGTGCCGCTGCTGACCAGGAAGTGCGTCTGGCGCTGCAAAATGATGGCAATGATGTGGCTGCGGTAAGCGCCACCACAACCACCACCAGTGCCTGGGAAGAGCTGAGCTTTGGATATGGTGATCTGAGTGCCAGCAATGTCAATGGATATGTCCTGCTATTTGCCCCCGGTACCTTTACTTCTGAAACGTACTTCTTCGACCACCTGCGTTTCCTGACCGGTGAAAGCCAGATTGTTGGTATCGAGGATTTCCTGGTTGAAGGTGCTTTCAATGTATATCCAAACCCAAGCCAGGGCATGACCCGCTTTTCTTACGAGCTGTCTCAGCCTGCTCAGGTAGAACTGCGTGTATATGATCTTGCTGGGCGCGAAGTAGCTGTGATGCCACAGGGACAGCAGATGAACGGATCTCATGAGATTGTGTGGGACGCTTCTGAAGCGCTGACCAACGGCATGTATATGTATCGCCTGTTCATCAACGATCAGGTTACTTCCGGTAAGCTGATGCTGACCAAATAATGACACTGAAATGAAGTCTTTTCCTTAAAGACTGATTGCTCCTGAACGCAAAGAGGCGAAAAAGCGAAGCTGATTCATCGAAACGCTTTGCTGTTTTGTCCTCTGCGTTCACTTTTCACTTATTTCTCCCCTACCTACTACCTACTACTCATACCCTTCATGGAAAATCGGATTTATCTTTTCTCCATGGCCCTCATCGTGGCCCTGGGAGGCTTCTTGATGGGCTTTGATGCCTCTGTTATCTCTGGCGTCAACGAGTTCATCGAACCCGAATTCAATCTCACCAAACTGGAACTAGGCTGGGCAGTGGCTTCACTGACCTTGACGGCCACGCTTGCCATGCTAGTAGCTGGCCCTTTGAGCGACAAGATCGGTCGCAAACGCTTATTGGGCTATGCGGCAGTTTTATACGCAATCTCTGCGATTGGGTCTGCCCTTGCGCCAAGCTTTCTGATCCTGGTGATTGCTCGCATGATTGGTGGCATAGGCGTAGGAGCCTCTTTGATTATCGCCCCAATGTACATTGCTGAAATTGCCCCGCCTCATCTGAGAGGGCAAATGGTTTCATTTAACCAACTCAACATTGTCATTGGTATTTCAGCTGCTTTTTTCACAAACTACCTCATTCTTCAACTTGGAAAATCCGATGCAGATTGGGTCATTTCACTCGGTTTCGCAGAATACAATTGGCGTTGGATGCTAGGCCTGGAAACACTGCCGGCGATTTTATATTTCTTTGGTTTGTTTGCAGTCCCACGCAGCCCCAGATGGCTGGCGATGAAAGGCCATTTTGATGAAGCGCTCACAGTCATGCAACGTGCCAACGGGGTTGAAAAAGCAAAGACCATTCTCAATAATGTGAAAGCCAGTCTGGAAGCAGATAGTAAAAAAACCGCGACCCCAATCGGTGAAATGTTCAAGAAAAGCATGCGCCTGGTGTTGATCATCGGGATTGTGGTGGCGATTTTGCAGCAAATCACTGGCATTAACTCCGTCTTTTTCTATGCTCCGATGATCTTCAAACAGTCAGGACTGGGACAAGACGCCTCCTTTACCCAGGCGATTTATGTTGGGCTGGTGAATCTCGTGGCGACCCTGGTTGCAATTGGTCTCATCGACCGCCTGGGCAGAAAACCACTTTTATCTGTTGGCGTTGCGGGTATCGCCATTTTCATGTTTTTACTGGCCTACGGCTTTGGTGAGGCTACTTTCTCCATGACACAAGCCAGTTACCAAAACTTACCGGAAGAAGTTCGTACCACCGAACTGGCCGCAATGGTTGGCCAAACCTATGACAATGATCTGGACTATAAAGCGGCTTTGGCCAGTGCTCTTGGTGAAGACAAAGCGACCGAATACGAATCGGACCTCATTACCGCCGCCATTCACATGAATCCTACGTTGATTTTGGTTGGTATCCTGGGGTTCGTTGCATCATTTGCGATCTCCATCGGCCCGGTGATGTGGGTACTTTTCTCAGAGCTTTTCCCCAATAAAATCCGGGGCCTGGCGATCTCATTTGTGGGGGTAATCAACTCAGCGGTCAGTTTTATCTTGCAGTTGGTCTTCCCCTGGGAGTTAGCAATCTGGGAACCAGTATGACCTTTTTGCTCTATGGCATTTTTGCTTTTGCCGGGCTGATTTTCATTCTTCTGGTGATTCCGGAGACCAAAGGAAAATCATTGGAAGAACTGGAAAAGCTTCTGGTGAAAGAAGCCTAATCCATTGGAGGATACCTATACAGAAGGTGAAATTGCCTAAGGGAAAAGAGAAACGCCTAAACCACTTTCATTTGCGTATAGTTGGTGTGGCTTTGCGCATCGTTTTTCCATAAGGTTTACGTATTCGCATCACTCCATGAAGACTGCCGTCTTATAAATTGAACCAATCAAAACTTCCCATCCAGATAGCTCGAAAGGGCAAATATGATGAAAGGTCCGGCCAAATGGCCGGACCTTGTACCTTCGCGAGACCCGTAAGGAATCAACAAGGGTCTGAAGCGTAACGGAATTGAGATGGAATTAGAAGACCACCAATGGACTTTGAATCAGGCCATCACGGTGGCTTGCAACCAGGATATAGGTCCCCGAAGGCAGCATATCAGGAAGGTTAACCTGAAAGGTTTTGGCTACTGGTCGAATCAATTCGACCTCCCGCCCGGTTGGATCAATCAGATAAAGTCGCTGAATATCTTCAGCTTCCAATCCCTGTAGATTGATATTGATCCGGCTGTTCTTCGTAGTTGGATTCGGGAACACGGCCAGATCAGCCTTGGTAAAGCGATCATTGGTTACCCGAATGGTAGACAGATACTGGAAGCTTCCGTCAAAATCTGTTTGCTTCAGGCGATAGTATGAAACGCCTTTGGCTGGTTCGCGGTCAAATGTATTGTATTGCTGTATGGTGTTGGAAGTTCCTACACCAGGGATGTTTTCGAGCTGCTGGAAGAGGACACCATCAAGCGACTTTTCAATGGTGAAGAAATCGTTGTTTGATTCAGTCGCAGTGCTCCATTTCAACAACAATTCTTCGCCCACGAAATCTGCCCCAAAGTCGATCAATTCAACTGGGAAAGAGGCTCCACCTTCGACTTTCACTTCATCGATAGACGTACTGATGGTGGTCTGATTGGTGAATGAAGAGGCAGCCATGCCAAGCAGAATATTGGTTGGCATCTCGATGGATTCACTGTTGATCAGGATCCAGTCTTTTCCGTTGTTGGAATGGTAACCGCTGAAGGTATTACCGACCCGCTCGAGTTTCACCCAGTGCGGGAAGCTAATGCTTCCGCTTGCCGCTGCATTTCGAACGGTAATGTCGTCAATGTTGATCCGTCGCTGGAACATGAATCTCTCCTGAGCACCCATCCCAACCATGGCGTTGCGACAGTTATCAGACAGGTTTTCACGCATCATCAAGCCAGACATAGACCATGCGGCTGCCTGTTCAACTGAATTGATTTTTGCCACAACATTTACGTCCCCGGAAACTGGGCGATATACGTAGTGAAACTGGTCAATTTTTCCGTTAATCTGCTTACCGGAAGCGTCAATCTGGAAGCCGCCGCCAGGACCGTTCTGACAAGCAGAACCTGAAATCTGGATGTTCCCAACATCACTGGTGATCCAACCATCGTATGGCCCACCACAACTTCCGGTGCTACCGGGCTGTGTAACGGTGATCACGTGGTTTGATTGGTTGATCCGGCCATCTTCATCGATGACCAGGAGCGTCGCTACATATTGGCCGACATTGGTATAAATGTGCGATTGAATCGGGCCGGAAGCAACATTGCCATCACCAAAATCCCATTCGTATCCAACGATCTTACCAGGGTTTCCAAAAGAAGGAGAACCATTGAAGTTGACAGTCAAAGGTGCTGGGCCATTGTCAGGGTTAGCACTGATAATCGCAACCGGATCAGCACCCTGGTTGATCACAGTGGCATCCTCAGAGATGACAATCACTGACATGAAGGGCTGGACCGTTATGTCAGTACCCAATGGCGTACCGTCAACAGTTTTGAAGTTGCCATTCAAGGTGAACTTCTTAGGCGTGTCAGTTGGGTTTTCCAAGAGTTGCGCCTTATCGGTAGGCGTAACTGGGCTAACCGCAACCTCGGTCAATTCAATATTGTCAATGATGAATCCCTTGCCAGTTCCCCACTTGCTTTCAAACCGAATCTCTGCATTGTTACCATTGTTACCAGCCTGGAAGATTCTTACATAATCACGACGGCCTTTGGTCGTTGGCAGCGTCATTTCCCCCAACACTACGTTACCCTGCTGTACAATGACCTTCATCACTTCATAAGCATCACCACTGACACTTACTTTCAGTTGATAAAAGCGCCCTCCCTGGATCGGTCCATTCAGCATACTGCGTACGCGTGCTGTTGAAGGGCTTCCACTGGTCATGGTGAGCTTGTAAGAGCCACCGTCAAGTTTGGTGTTGTTTAACCAGGCACCACCTACATTTCCGCCAGTTGACAGCAACCAACCTGAGGCATCATTGTCAAATGTTCCGTTATCAACCAGGCTGTTGCCGACAACATTGTCAACATTGTAGCCATCAAACTGGAAGAAGCTCTCATTATTTGAGTAGAGTACATTCGGCCATCTTTCATCCCACTCTTCCATCAGGTGGCGACGTTTATTGGTATAGTTTCCAACCTCAGCAATGAAAGGAGAATAAGGGTTGATGAAATAGTTGTTGGTATAGTCTGCCAGATTTCCTTCCGTACCAAAAAGTGAGATGAGACGGACACTGTTTACATCTGCGTCCAAAGAGTAGCAGACGTTGTCTACAAAGTCATTTTCAAACGTCTTGTTGATCCCACCTGTTTCAGCGATCACCATCTGCTCACGTTCATTGCCATACAGGACATTTTCACGAATGTCATTGTATTTGTTGTGCGTATTAATAAAGATTCCAGATAGTTTCGCTTGCTTGACGGTATTGTTATGGACATTCATGTAGGTTACATCCTTGTCCAGATAGATACCGTGTGCAGCGGCTTTTACTTTATTGACGCCATCGCTGTTTCCAGGAACATAGGTAACGAAGTTGTTGGAAATGCTGGTATGGTGGGTCTGTGTACCAAAGCAGTAGATTCCTCCACCATCGTCCAACTTCAGGCAAGCTCCATTGACAATGTTGTTTTCAACCGTAGAATACGCGAGGTAACAGCTGATGCCAGTGTATCCAACAGTGTCGATGCGGTTGTAAGAAACGTCGACATAGTCTGAGCGGGTAAAGTGAAAGCCATTCATACCCTGATTACCGCTGATGCCAAAACCTTGGTGCAGGCCAATGTTCTTCATCACATTGTGGTTGAACTCTCCCACATCAATGTTGTGGCCTTTTACACCGCGTCCAAGGGCACCTTCAAAGTAGCTATAGTTACATTTGACATCTTTTCCGTACAGCGTGACAGACGTCTTTCCCTGATCATAAAATTCGCAGTGCTGTACATAGATGCGCTCATTGTCGCGATCTTCGAAAGAGATCGCGTCAACAATCTGACGTTTGAAATCCAAATTTTCGATCACAACATCGTGGCGCTCGAATGGAGAGTAGATACCATAGCGTGCTGAAGAAGCAATGGCAACTTTATTATTGGGATTGCTGTTTGCAGGTGCCCAGAAATAAATGATGCCGGTTTTGTCATTGTAATACCACTCGCCAGGCATATCCAGCTCAGTCAGTTTGTTGTCGAGGAAGAATCCCCAATCTTGCTTCGCTGTATATTTATTTTTCCCAACGAAATCGAGGCGTGTATCAGTAGATGCGCTCACCTGCTGAAATTCCCAGGTCCACTTTGTGGTACGCATACGTACATTGGCACCCTGCCAGTAGTTGGTGGGGCGACTCATCTCATTTGACGTCAACCAGGTCAAATCACCATTAGACATGGTCAGAAAACCTGCATTGGGAAAGCGTGCCAGGGTCATAAATTTATCCCCCCAGTACAGATATGCGACTGAATCCTGCGCCTGAGTCCGCCAAATGTTGCCACTGTGCTGGACCCAGTTGGTCAGAACGCGTTCGCCTGAAATAACCGGGAGATTTCCGCTGCCATAGGCACCAAATACCAATGGATTGCCATTGGCGCCGTCCGCAGTCAGATTGATTTGTCCATAAAAAGATTCTCCTCGCTTAAACAGGACAGAATCCCCAGCAGAAAGCTGGTTCATCGAAGCATTGACTTTGTCAATACTCTGCCATGCCTGAGCAGGAGTTTTACCATTGTTGTTGTCATTCCCTTTCTCTGAAACATAATAGTTCGTAGAGATTGCATAAAAGGGAAGGAGCAAGAAAAAGCAGTATAGCGGAAAAAATTTCATTGTTCGAGTAAAGAATTTTGCATTGGAGGTTTTACGTCGTTACCAGTGCAGCACTGGTTCCAAATTGCAGTTGATTTGACTTGTAGATTGGAGATCGTTTTTGCCAATACAATACTAGAGGTCCTGTCGACCAGGGTCGGGGTCAAAACCTCGTACCGAACAATAAAAGGGGAATGGATACAGAAAGCTGTTGAATTGGGTAAAATGCGCTACGCTTTGCATTTGAGTCTTTACGTTATTAACCTATACCTATTTCTACCTAACATGGTCCGAAGACCGATAATACCACCGATGCCAGATGACGTAAAGAAGCCAGAGAGGCAGGCCGGTATCCTGAAAGGGCTTTAGGGAAGGAAAAAGTAAGTACTTACTTTTTGACCCAAGCTGCTCAAAGCAGCGTTCCTGTGATTAGAGAAGAGCAGGCGCCAAATGAATGAACAAGTATGATTCGTTTGACACCATGAATATAGCAGGTTCTTTTCTTGAATCTCAAATGGGGCGTCAATAAATCGAGAATGAGATCTGTAAGCTTTTTTGGGAAATGCACACTGTTTTTCCTTCTTTCCACTTCCCGC
>JBCBZF010000211.1:0-7947 GCA_039815525.1 Bacteroidota bacterium
CAAAAGAACATTTACGACTACTGTCAATTCAATTAGTATCTGCGACTTCAATTTTGCATCTAGTCCAGTGCGTACCGTTTATCTCAGAAGAACAGGCGGCAATGCCATCCAATACGACAATCAGGCTGAAGACTCTACGGTATTGGGGGTCTTTACCTTCATGCCAATTAGCACAATTACCGATATTGAGAGTGCCTACTTTGATCAATTCGAAGACCAACTTACCCTCTTCCGGGATGTAGAAAAAGAGAGTCCTTTGTGGGAGTGGGGTATGCCAGCTGGAGAGGTAATCACCGGGACAGTCTCTGGCCAGGGAGCCTGGACGACCAGACTGTCAGGCAAGTATCAACCAGATGAGTATGAATGGCTTAGCACACAGTGTTTTGACATGTCAGACTTAGACAAGCCAATGGTTTCTTTTGATTCGTGGGTTGATAGTGAAAGATAACTAGACGGGGTCATTTTACAAATGACCAATGACAATGGTATCAACTGGATCACCATTGGCAATGACACAACTGGAAAAAACTGGTATAATACCAAAAATCTGTTTTCACGACCTGACCAAAACAGCGGGGTAAATAACTCATACGGCTGGACTGGTCGCCAGAAACAGTGGTATAAAAGTGCCTATGCGCTAGACGATTTACCAATAAACGCTCAGACGCGTTTCAGATTTGTTTTCAAAAGCATTGATCAGGTTCTCCCCAATCAAAGCAACAATGGCTTTGCGATAGACAATCTTTTCATTGGCAATCGAGCGAGAAAGATATTAACGGAGAGCTATGAACAAGCTCAAAATTGGGATTATTTCCAACTAAAGGAGGCATTCCTCGAAGACTTTGCAGAGGACATTGTCCCAATCTATTTCCCTATTGGTGAGAACAATCAAGACTTTCTCTCCAACCCCAATGAAATTCTTGCCCGAAGTGTGCATTATGGCATTTCCACAAATGATCGTACCGTACTGGGCGGCAATGACTATAGCAATTTGACTGATTCCCTACGGTATGCCAGCTTCGATACCAGTCGCCTTGAACTACCGCCCTTTCACATTGAATTGGATAGTATCTCAGGCATCTTGGTATCTGCTCAGGATGATTATCCATTTCCCACCCGGATTCTGGTTGCCATCACGGAGGATGTGGATAGAGACAATCGCACGATGCAACATGTCTTCCGAAAGTTTCTCCCCTCTGCGAATGGAACCCTCAAGGAGTCATGGTTGAAAGGAGAAAGCAAAACGTTAGAGCTGAATTGGGGGACGGATATGATACCTGGACCGGGGATCATCAAACAGTACGACGCCCTCTCCATCATTGTATGGATTGAAGATTTAGTTTCTGGAGAAGTTTTCAATGCAGAGGTATCCCCGATTTGGGAGGATATCGTCTCAGCAAAAGATGTGAATCGAGAGGAGCTTCCAGGTGAAAAGACTGACAATTTCTCACGCCAAATTTTCCCAAATCCTGCGACTGACCACATTTTCATCATTCATCCTGAAATCAATAAGGGATTCGATCTACAAATTAGCCTCTATGATTTGAGTGGGAAGCAAGTGTATGTATGGCCGCTAAGTGCCAACAATCATCTGGAGCAAATTCAACTACCCGGGATTGTGCCAGGTTTTTACATAGCAACCATAAAAGAAAATGGCCAGATCATTTTTCAGGAAAAGTTGTCAATAACGAATTAACAGGATCGTCCAAAAACCAAAACAGGAGCGATACAAATGGGACTTTGTGTCGTTCCTGTTTAGTGCCCACCTGTAGATTTCAGCGCCCGGTCAATTGCTTCCTGGCAACAGGCAGGCAAGCTCTTTCGTGCGGCAGGATCGGCATCAAAAAATTGTGAATTAAATCCGGCCTCGCTAAGTGCGAGCATGACGGATTCTGCGTCAGTTTTATCAGGATTGAAATGGATGGTCAATTCACTCTTATCATATTGCCATTGAGCAGTATTGACACCTGCAACCTCAAGCGCAGACTGCTGGATATAACTTTGACATGTTTCACAATTCCCTTCCACGAAGAATGACATTGTTTTTTCCGGGCTTTCGCAGGAATACAACAACAGCATACTAAGAATGAACCAAGCGTAACGCATAACAAAAACTACTTAGTGTTCAGTTAAGGTGTGTTGATATCTACCCCAATACCATGCTGATACACCAACTCGCCGCCAAGTGAGGCGCTGTACAACATAGCAAGGGAGATCCCTACAAACACCAAAACAAATATGATCTTTTCAGTTTGAGTTTGCTTGCCTTTCCGCAAATAGTGCCAGACATACAGCATCCCATACATCCACAAAACGCCATACCCAAGTATCTCGTGGCGCCCCAGAATTGCATCAACTTCTTCAGTCAACTGTGCATCGCCTTCCGCCTGTAAACCAGAAAAAATAGCCAGGACCATCCCAATCATACCCAGTAGATGCAAGACAAAAGCAGTTTTTGGGACCTCGGGCTGATTATTCTGCCAGACGGCCACTACGTAGAACCCTCCACTGACCACCAGCAACGCAATGGGAAAATGGACCAATGCTGGATGTAAGGGCATGACTTATTCTGCTGATTCAGTCTTTTCGGTTGATTCCGCTGTTTCTGCAGCTTCTTCGCCTTCTTCTTCCATCACAAACTCGACCGATGCAGCACGCAGTATTTTGTACCAACTGATCAGTTTTTTGACATTGGAAGGATAGACTTTTTCCTCATCAAAAGAAGGCAGAACCGCCTTGAGGAAGTCCATCAACTCTGTTTTGCTGCTTTTCTTGCTTACGGGCAGCTCGTCGGCATATTTTTCTTCAATTGCTTTGAATACAGCAACCAAAGGCTCACTGTCGTCTTCTGTATAAATGCTGACATCTGATAGTTTGGATACCATCATGCTGCCACGGACCAATTGACGATGCTTTCTCTCATCGATTGACTCAATGATAATGGCACGGTCATCTGCTTTGACCACTTGGTGTAGACCAGGTGTACCGGTCATCGAAACAATATCTTTAAAGGGAATACTCATTGTTATAACAATTGACAAATCGGCCTCAAAAATACAACAGCTTTTTTACATTTTATACTCAAACGAAAGTGGTATCGGAATTTTTCTTTTCCCCAAACCACTGAATTTAAGGGTATGCTGATAAGTAAAATGCGTATATTTTTTCGAAGCACTTTACGGTCGGTACAGGCTTTATGAACAAAAGACCTGACAATTCAACCGATCCACCTGACACATCTGGCTTGGGCATAGCCTTTGCACCTTTAGCTTAAGAATACATTTAGCGAGTCTGCCGGGCTTCCATCTGGCAATTTGGCAGACCACTCGCATCGTTTAACCGACAATATGGCATTGCACTTTATCGAATCTGAAGCGTTTATGGACAGCGATCTGACCATCCTGGAAGATGCGCAGTTGCAGGAAATGAATGAGGAAGACATTCCAGAAGAAGTTGGCATCCTGACGCTTAAAAATACAGTACTCTTTCCTGGAGTTGTCATTCCGATCACCGTCGGCAGAGACAAATCCATTCAACTGGTCAAAGAAGCATATCGCAGCAAAGACCGACGCATCGGTGTCGTGGCCCAGACCAATATGGAGCTGGAAGAGCCCCGCTCACGGGATTTATATACCACCGGTACCATTGCCAAAATCCTGAAACTGATCAAAATGCCCGATGGTAGTGTGACCATCGTCATTCAGGGACGGGCCCGTTTTAAAGTGGTTGAGTACACACAGGAAATTCCATATTTCAAGGCGCGTATCATCCGGTCGGTCGAAACGCCCCCACTCCCTGACCAGAGTCGGGCCCTGATGCTCAACCTGAAAGAGGAAGCATTCAAAATCATTGAGCTTTCCCCCAATATTCCCAGTGAAGCCAGAATTGCTCTGGAAAACATCTATGACCTTGGTTTTCTGACCCACTTCATCGCTTCCAACCTCAGCCTGGATGTTGATGAAAAGCAATCGATTCTGGAAAACGATGAATTACTGGATAAGGCTGAATTGGTCCTTCATCACCTTGGGAATGAATTACGGGTATTAGAGTTAAGCGAAGAAATTCAAACCAAAGTCAAAACGGATCTCGATAAGCAGCAGCGTGAATATATCCTCAGACAGCAGATCCGGACGATTCAGGATGAATTGGGGGAGTCCGGGCCGGAAAATGAGTTGGAGGAACTTCGCCTGAGAGGGGAAGAAAAAAACTGGGGAGATGAGGTTCAAAAGGTTTTTGACAAAGAACTCAACCGGCTTTCCCGCTTGACCCCAGCCATGCCAGACTATGCGGTGGTCATGAACTATATCGACTGGCTGCTGGAATTGCCGTGGGAAAACTATTCTGAGGATGAATTTGACTTCAAAGGCGTCCAGAAGGTATTAGATGATGATCACTACGGCCTGGAAAAAGTCAAAGAACGCATTTTGGAACAACTGGCGGTTTTGAAACTCAAAGCCGATCGAAAGGCACCCATTTTGTGTTTCTATGGCCCCCCCGGCGTTGGTAAGACGTCTTTGGGCAAATCCATTGCCCGGGCGCTGAACAAAGAGTTTGTCCGGATTTCTCTGGGTGGTGCCCGTGATGAAGCCGAAATCAGAGGGCACCGGCGTACCTATATCGGTGCCATGCCTGGCCGGATCATTCAGGGTCTGAAAAAAGCCTCCACCTCCAATCCGGTTTTTATGCTGGATGAGATTGACAAAGTAGGCAATGACTTTCGGGGCGATCCAGCTTCTGCTCTTTTAGAAGTATTGGATCCAGAACAAAATGACACCTTTCGCGACAACTTCCTCGAAGTTGAGTATGACCTTTCAGGCGTCATGTTCATTTGTACGGCAAACTCACTTTCAACCATCCATCCCGCTTTGCGCGACCGCATGGAAATCATTGAGATCAATGGTTATTCTCTGGAAGAAAAAGTAGAGATCGCCCGTCGTCATCTGATCCCCAAATTGCGCAAGGATCATGGCCTGAAAGCTGCCAACCTGAGCATTACGCCCAAAGCCATTCAGTCAGTTGTTCAAAACTATACCCGTGAATCAGGTGTTCGGTCGCTCAGCAAACAACTGGCGGCTTTGTGTCGGGTGTCAGCCAAAGAGATTGTCCTCCATGACAAGAAAAACATCCGTGTCAACGATAAAAATCTCACTGATTTTCTGGGTGTCAAACGCTTTGAAAATGAACACTACAGCAAATTGGATGTACCAGGCGTAGCCATTGGCCTGGCCTGGACGTCTGTCGGAGGCGAGATTTTATTCATTGAGTCTACCTTACTTCCAGGGCGAGGCCGCCTGAGCATGACTGGGAAATTGGGTGATGTGATGAAAGAGTCAGCCCAATTGGCCTTTACGTATCTGAAAGCCAATTGCGCCAAATTTGGAATTGACCACCGGGTTTTCCAGCACTGGGATGTGCACTTGCACATTCCTGCGGGTGCCATCCCCAAAGATGGTCCATCAGCAGGAATCACGATCCTGACTTCTTTGGCCTCGCTGTTTTCTCAGAGATTGGTCAAACCCTCCCTGGCCATGACCGGAGAAATTACGCTCCGCGGCAAAGTATTGCCAGTGGGAGGCATCAAGGAAAAAGTGCTTGCAGCAGTGCGGGCTGGCATCAAACACATCATCATGTGCCGTGAAAACGAAAAGGATGTCAGCGAAATCAAGGAAGAATACATCAAGAATCTCAGCATTACGTACGTGAGTAAAATGGAAGATGTGCTTCTACACAGCCTGGAAAAGAAAAGTGTGGCCCGCCCGCTACAACTTTTACCAGACAGCAAAGAGGGTGATAAACATGGTGCAGCTAATTCTTTAGAACAAATTCGAAAGATTGTCGGCAGAGCCTAAATACCTTTGATTTGCCAAAAACAAAGGGTGTCTGAACATGTGTTTCAGACACCCTTTTTCCTTTTTCAACAAAGCATTTTCCAGTCTGAACAACTCCGGTTTCAACCACTTGGATTTCAGGGCGTATGTTTGAGCAAGATCTACACAAAACCCTCAACTGATGAACAACAGAAAATTTATTATCGGATATAGTATCCTCGTAATCAGCCTAGTCCTGCTCTCTATCCAATTTGTTACTGCCCAAAACATTGACGCCGAAAACTCCCAGATTAATTTCACCATCAAGAATTTCGGCATCAATACTGTCAAAGGAACGGTCTCCGACTTACAAGGAGAGGTTCGTTTTGATCCCAATCAACTCGCTCAGAGCAAAATAGATGTCAGTGTCGCTGTCAGCACCCTGCAGACGGGTATCAAAAAGCGCGATGAGCACTTGATGAAAGATGACTTTTTTGCTGCGGAAACCTACCCGCGTATCAGTTTCTCTTCTTCAGAGATCAAAGCCAAGGGCAACAAATTCATTGCAAATGGTAGCCTGACCATACGGGGTGTCAGCCAGGAGGTCAGCATTCCCTTTTCGGCAGAAGAAGGAGAAAAGCGTATCTTACGCGGCGATCTGACCATCAACCGCAAAGATTTCAAGGTTGGGGAAGACACCAGTTCCTTCACGGTGGGAGATGAGGTAAAAATCAGCATTGTCTGTTCCTTAACCCCAGCGGGAAGCTAAAATGCAACCCATTCATGGCTGACTATTTTGTGCACCCCAGTGCAATTGTAGATGAAGGCGCCACCATCGGCGCAGACACCAAAATCTGGCACTTCTGCCACATCATGCCCGGCGCTGTCATCGGAAAAAGATGCAGCTTCGGGCAAAATGTTTTTGTGGCCAATGGCGTCCAACTGGGCGATGGCGTCAAAGTTCAAAACAACGTTTCCCTTTACGAGGGCGTCATCTGCGAAGACGAAGTTTTTCTCGGCCCCTCCATGGTCATGACCAACATCCGCAACCCACGCAGTGGCGTGGTTCGAAAAGGCCAATATCTTACCACTTACCTGGAAAAAGGCGTTTCCGTAGGTGCCAATGCGACCATTGTGTGCGGTACAAGACTGGGACAGTATTGCTTTATTGGAGCCGGAACCGTGGTAACCAAAGATGTGCCTGCTTTTGCACTCATGGTGGGGAACCCCGCACGGCAAATCGGATGGATGAGCGCCTATGGACATCGCCTAACCTTCGATCCAGACGGTCGCGCCTCCTGCCCGGAAAGTGGACAAGTTTACCAACTTTCAGACGGCCAGGTTTCCCGTGTTGACTGAAACCCTTTCATGGCAATTCTTACATGCTTTTCCTTTCTTTGGACTGAAAGCCTAACTTTCTCCCCAAGACCCAAACAACTGCATGAACATACTCACCGACCACGCCTGTCGGCTCATTTCTTCTGACCAGCCCTTGCGGACAGCCCTCCAACAACTCAACCAATTGGATGGCACCGCCATGTTGCTGGTCCTGAACAGACATCAGGTCTTGCGCGGCACATTGGCAGACCGGGACATTCGTCGAGGCTTGCTGAAAGGATATCAGTTGGATGATCCCGTTAGTCATTTTATGAATCAGGATTTTGTCCACCTTTCAGAAAATGGTCCAACAGACCAACTACAGGCATTACCTGGCGAAGCCTTACAATTGGTACCGGTTCTGAACCAGGCAGGACACATCCAGCGCGTCATTGATGTATCGAAAAAGCGGGCCATCCTACCGCTCGATGCAATTTTAATGGCAGGTGGACGAGGAGAGCGGCTTCGCCCACTCACCGATATCACCCCAAAACCGCTTTTGCCAGTAGGTGATCGACCGATTATTGCCCACATGATGGATTTGCTCCAATTGTATGGGATTGAACAGGTCCACATTTCTCTCGGCTATGAAGGCGATCAGATTCGGCATTATCTCGAAACACAGGCAACAGACTTTCAAGCTGAGTATGTAGAAGAAAAAATTCCTCTGGGAACCATCGGAGGGGCAGGTCAGATACAGCATCTGGTACACGACCATGCTCTCATCATGAATGCTGACCTCCTGACCAATATTGATTTGGCG
>JBCBZF010000864.1:0-3165 GCA_039815525.1 Bacteroidota bacterium
CTGCTCCGAAAATGCAATCTCTGACAGCATAGGACGTGCATCATTTGCAGCTGCATGACTGCTGAGATGGATGATCTGATAACGTGGGGCCAGCGCTTTAAATCTTTCTTCTGAAGCTTCTTCGCCCAACAGAACTTTCCCCTTCAGCAGTTGACAGATACTTTCGACTTCTTCCCGGCTGTAAGGCAATGGCTGTAGATTATCAATGCTTCGGACAGCGTATTGTGGATCAACCGCAATCCCATTTTCAAAAAGTGGGGCAAAAGCGATCATTTTTTCTGAAAAATCCTGACTGGGGCGAATTTGGGTTTTGTGAAATAGCGTAGCTGAATATGCATACCCAATAGCATGCTGTCGCAACAGATATGGATGCGCCTGGTACAGATCTTTTTCACTGGTCTTTTCAGACAAGATCACATCAAAGGGAAGGTAGCCCAGGGCACCATCAGGGATGATGATGAGTCTTTCAGGCAAGTCAAATGCTTCCGTTAAGGGTGCAAAAATCTTTTGATACAGACGGTAGCCTAAATCGGTAAATTGTAGATCCTGCTGATCTGACACACTTTGTGTCTCAAGATGCCGCTGGGTGATCGATTGCCTGAAGTTACGGATATCTTCTTCCAGATTGAGCAAACGGCCCAGGCGCAGGCCCTGCAGACCTTCTGTTCCTATGAAAAAGACATAGGTCTCCTTGTCCCCAACAAAGTACTCAACCAATCCCGTATTGGACGGAATGCTTTTAGCCAGTACCTCCGGCTCCGTGACTTTCAAATCATATTTGAGCTGATAATAGGCTGGATAGTCTATTTCGAGCTGACTCACCAGTTTGTTGTATTGATTTTTATAATCAATGGCTTTTTCCCGCCAAAGGCTGAGTTTATCTGCGTCTTTGCCTTTGGCCAGGGTATCTGTTTCAATCACTTTTTGCTGGTAATACAGCATGCTGCTTCTCAGTTCTTCCTCCTTGTGGAGAATGGAATCAGGCATGCCTGCAAACCTCCTGGCATCTGACTCTTGCAGAGATTGGTGAAGCAAGCTGGCTTTGCTCTTTTCAGAATAGAAATAGGCTTCCTGTAACCATTTCCCTTTCCCTTCCTTCTCATACAAACTGAAACAGATTTCAATCATATCTTCAAATGCAGGAAGCGTTTGTTCGGAAATATTTCGCTTGGCATCGTCTGAAAAGGGCTCTGTCCGATGAACATCAATGAGTGCAAGTGCCAGTTGGTAGGATTTGTAGGTAAGAGGTAAAAGTTCCGGTTCCGCTCCTGCCATCTTGCCCAATACTTTTGCCTTTCCCAAGAGCGCTTCCCCCATGATTTTAGGCCAGACATTGGTCGAAAAATCCGGAAAGCTTCTGTTGTCCATGGTCGTAGTGGCGGAATCAAGGCAAACCAGTGCGCTTTGGTAATGGTACAAAGCGGAATCCAGCTGTTCCATCTCATGGAAGGTCTTTGCGATTTTGCAGTGGATTTCGGCATTTCGGGGCGAAAATAAGCCGATAGTCTGTCGTCTGGCCATCAGGCAGAGCTGAAAACGCTCAATTGCCTGGTCCCATTCGCCTCTCAAAAAATAGACCTGTCCCTGTACCTGGTATACAGAAACCAAATCACTGTGAAACCGCCCAAATACGTTCCGAAAAGCCTCTTCAGCCTGATCTAAATAGGCAATTGCCTGATCCCATTCTTTTTCGTCAATGGCTAGTTCTGCCAGATTTTGGTATGCCTTGACACTGCGGACTTTGTGAAATTTGTCTGATTCACCACGCATTTCTACCACTGTTAACAGCGCATTTTTGGCCTCACTGATCCGGCCAGCCTGCTTGAGATAGCCGCCCAGAGAGGAATAGGCAACTTCAAGTTCCTGACGATTGGCTTCCGGCTCCTCCTGAAGGGTCCTCACCGCTTGGTTGATGTATTCCACCGCTTGCTGCACATCGCCGAGGGCGTGGTGAACGGAGGCAAGATTGTGGAGGGCCATTGATTTTAGGTAGGAACTGGAAAAATTATTTTTCTTACAGACTTCTAATCCCTTCAAAAAATATTCTTTCCCCTTTTTCATATATCCCCGGTTAAAGTAAGCGCTACCAAGGTTGTTGTAGGTGTAGAACATTTTAGGGTGGAACTCTCCCAGGGCTTTTGCCCGAACATTTCGTGCTTTATTGTAATAGGCAAGCTGCCGCTCATAGTCCCCCAGCATGCTGTATGAATACCCAACATTGTTGTAATAAAGTGCCACATTCGGGTGTTCTGGGCCAATGTCTTTGATTTTTATGTCGAGTGCTTTCAGATAGTATTCGAGTGCTTGTTGGTATTCTTCCTGATTGGCGAATGCACTTCCAATATTGTTATAGGTTCCGGCAAAGTCAGGGTGATCCGGCGGCAAGGTCCGCAGTTGGATTGCCAGGGCCTTATTGGCATAGTGAAGCGTCGAATCAGTTTGAAGATCCCCATAACATCCGGCGATGTCACGGTATACTTCTGCGAGGAGAGTGTTGTCGGTACCCAGGTGTTTTTCCAGGGTATCCCGGGCTACTTTGGCCCTTTCAACCGCCTCAGCATAATTGCCTTTGTTGAGAGGAATGCTTGCATAGCGGATTTGGGCATAGGTAAAATTTTCCCAATGTTTCAATTGATAGGCGGCGTCTCGGGATTTCAGAAGGAAAATTTCCGCACTGTCATACTTCCCGGCTGTTGCCAGCTGATCCCCTTTTTGGAAAAAATACTCATCAAGGGAGTCGACTTTGGTTTGGGCGAAAACGGTAAGGTTAAGTACTGTCAGCAAGAAAAGGGCAAAGGGCTTCCTCATAGGAGCGTACGATGTGTGTAGTAAGTAAGCGTCAGATTCAAGTTTGAATATACGAAATATACAGCAACAGAACCACCAGCGGCCGAAGCTGCTGGGGAACTGTTGCACCAGGGATATTAAGGCTGTAGCAACTGAACGGAGGCCAAAAAGGTATCTCCGTTGTTTGCCTGATAAATACCCTCCCGGGCATTCATGATAATTTGATAGAGTCGTGGTGTTGTCGCAAAGATACGATATCGGACCACATCTCCGGCGGGAAGCACAAAGTGAAAACGCCGGCATTAAAAAAGGCCCCCTCACAGGGATTGTGAATCACCATGTACCCGGATATTTACGGACCAATCAAATGCCAAGCTA
>JBCBZF010001115.1:0-2332 GCA_039815525.1 Bacteroidota bacterium
GGGCTTTAGAATATGGATCTGAGATCAGGAAGGCCTCAAAATCATATAGAACATTGGTCCCGCTGACCTCTACCTGATCATAAATAAAGTCCCCGATCACGGAGTCTTGCTCATTGAAGACCAAAGCAACAGCCCGAAACTGAGCCAGCGCCTCATTGTCTGCTAACTGAAAGGTAGCGGTGAACTCCTCACCTGAGAGACGCAGAAAATTGTTGCTGGTCGGGCTGACCAGACTGATGACTGGTGGCCCATCCTCAGGGATGAAGTTTCCAGGTTCTTCTTTACAGGCGTTCAGCAGTAGCATCAGGCCAATCAGGGGGAAAATGAGGGAGGAAATTCGCGTAAAACGGTACTCCATGGCAAAGGTCCTGTTGAGGGGTTAGTTCTTTACTTTGTCAAGCAGCGATGGTAAAGCACCAGACCGCTCCTTACAAAATTAATTATATATTTGTGTTATCCAATCTTCGGCAATTTTTCAATGACCAATCATCTCTCATCCACATTAAAGGCCGTTTTCCTGCCTTTTACATTGCTGCTCCTCCTTTCCGCCTGCGGCAATGTCTCTGAAGAAGAATCCAGGAAAAGAGCCGCTGCCATTGAAGATTCAATCCGGAGACAGGATGACCACGAAGCCAGGATGTTGTTGGACTCCCTTGCGAGGGAAGATGACAGTACCACGGTGGATTCAGTTCGTCTTCCTTAGGCATCCAACCACCAGTCAATATGTAAATGGAGGGCTTTCGGGATAAAAACCCTACTCCATCACCCACTGCCGAGCTGAATGGTAAAACCAAATTGGATAGGTGGGATCTTGGGATTTTTGTAGCCCGTGATACCGTTCGGCGGGGTATTGGCAAATTCATCATATACATCTGACAATCTGACTTTGATCATCAGAGCGGCCCATTTGTACCCCAAACGACCATACAAACCATATCGCAAACGACGATATTCATCTGCTTCTTTCTCCAGGCCACGAATGCGGGTTTGCACCCGTCTGACGCCATCTTCGAAGCGGTTGCGGTAGTTGACACCTGTCACATATCCTGCATATCCTCCCAGTTCCATGAAAAACTTGGGATCATTGTCTTCGTCCCGGGAAAAATTGATGTACACGCCCACCGGCAGCTGCACACTCCCAATCCGAATAGACTCACTGGTTAGGCTTTGAGCCAGAGAATCTGGTACAGTTGGAAAACTTTTTGCGCTGGTTTGGTTGTAGTTATGAGTGGTCCAGGCGAAACCAGGTGTAATGCGCAGACCGACGACATTTTTACCAAAAGGTACCCGAAAGCCGCCACCGATAAAAAAGGTACCGGAACTGTTGCCACTGATCGGCACTGAATCCGGTTGAGCACTCCCGGTCAGCAGGAATCCCCGGTCAAATACCAGACTAAAGGTTCTGGGTGGGTCAGCCTGTGGATTGATTTGAAGGCTGTCTGTTTTCGCTTCATTCTCCTGTGCCATTAAGGGAAAGGCAAGCAGGGAGAGGAGCAAACAGCACATTGTATTCTTCATAATACGTATCATTGCGGCAAATTTAGGGGAAAAAACGATTGTATGAAGCGCTTTAACGTCAGAGTCTATGGGGTTTGTATTGAGAACGATCATTTGTTGGTTACAGATGAAATCCGCCTCAATACCAAGATGACCAAATTGCCCGGTGGGGGGCTGGAATTTGGAGAGGGCCTGGAAGATGCTCTCAAACGTGAATTTATGGAGGAAATGGAAGCTGAGATTGAGGTGGGAAACATTTTGTATGTCAATCCCTTTTTGCAAATCTCTGTTTTTCGGGAAACGGATCAGGTGCTTTGTTTGTACTTTCTGGTAAGTCGCCGCTCGGAGATCAAAGGCATTTTTACGGAAAAGGCGCTTGACTTTCCGACCGAGGAAAACGACCAGCAACAATTTCGTTGGGTCCCAATGCAGTCTTTGCGTCCAGAAACCTTTACCTTTCCCATCGATCAGGCCCTGGTGCCACAGCTGCTGGCTCACTATGACATCCAAAAGAAACTGGACCAATCTCAATGATTTTTGGCGCAATGTGATCACACTGGTCTCCGGTAATATGCTGGCCACCGGCCTGAATCTTGCCGCCTTACCAGTCTTATCCCGTCTGTATCTCCCGGATGAATTTGGCATTTTCGGCGTATTTGTGGCCGTGATCGCAGTAGCAGTTGTGGTCGTCAATGGCGGGCTTGAGTTGGCCATCATGTTGCCCAAAGACGAAGCCGCCGCGCAAAGGCTGACCCGTTTCTGCCTGCTCCTGGCAATGTGTCTCTCCGCTGCTTTTGGGTTGGTTGACCTAATAGGCGGGAACTGGTTATTGGAC
>JBCBZF010000268.1:0-7299 GCA_039815525.1 Bacteroidota bacterium
CCGGCCTCAGTGTTCAGGTGGAGTTGTAAAGTCGGGCTCATGGCACTTTCTCCATTCCAATCATACATAATGATGCGGTAGTATAAGCGGTCCAGGCCAGTTTGTCTGGCAGTCTGATCCAGGAACTGATATCCGCGGACGGCTTGGCTTTGACCACTGGCCGGCATCTCTCCCAGAGGGGCAAACATCAGACCGTCCACGGATCGTTCAATCACGAAGTGATCCGTGTAATCTTCTGTCAATGTTTCCCAGTTAACCATAACCCCCTGTTCAGATTCTTCAATAAACATATCGCCCCATTCCACTGGCAGGGGGTTGGATTCGACCGCCGGAATGGCAAGGGTTCCACCTGAGAAACCAGCTACATCTCTGAATTCAACATAATTTTTATCATTGGTCGTCTTGGCAAAGGGTTGGGCATCCAGGATAATGATGTCCCCAAGACTATTCATTGTCATATTCCCTTCGTCAAAGGCACCGCTTCCGTGCGTGGTTTTGAACCAGACAGCCTCTCCTTTTTCAGCGTCTCCATTGAAGAGCGCGAAGAGAAAGACACGGGATTCAAGCGAGTAATACTCCAGCATAGGAAAGTAAAAACGGACATCCACCGTTGCGGGATTACCGAGACTGTCAACCAAATCCTGGTTTTCCCAGGTTTTGACATTCCAATCACGGTTCAGGGTAAACATCCCCTGGTGCTCTGAACCATTGGATACCTCTGGCAGATAATTTTTCCAGTTGATTTCGACATAATCAATCGGCGTGACATTATCGCGGTGGTGGATGGAAAAAATCAGTTTTTCTGGTTCACGTGGATGATAGTAGTGAGCCCAGCCTTCTGGATCAACCGTAAACTCACTGGCAAAGACCCGAAAGGTTTGCCGGCCACCACTGTAGTGCCCACTGGTGAGACCAGAGTCCGTTACGGCATAGACGAAATCTCCCAAATGTGGGGTACTGTCTATGAAGGGATTGTCCAGAAAGTCAGGTAAGGCTGGATCGCCTCCATTGTTGGGGAAATAGCTTCCTGGTGTAGAACCAGTGGCGAGGCTGTCCCCATCGTAATCACCAACTCCCTGGTATCCATTGTCCGCAGGCGGATCCATCAGATAGTCTACATTGAGTGAATCACTGTCATCTGCATCATAGCACGCGAGCAATCCATCATTGTCATTGTCAGTGCTATCGCAATTGAGATCTGAGGCAGAATCATTGTCTCCGGCCCAGTCCCAGGCCTCATCTTTGTCCGGCAATCCATCCCCATCGGCATCTTCATCCCTAAAGTTGGGGATGCCATCTCCGTCCTGGTCAGACCAGCCCGTTCCATTGGTGTCTTCCCAGCCATCCTTGACGCCATCATTGTCAGAATCAATGTCCAGAAAATCCCGGACGCCATCCTGATCGGTATCCGGCACCCGGATGACCAGACCACCGGGACCTTCATTGTCATCGATGATATTCATCAGACCATCACTGTCATCATCATCGCCGTCGACGACTCCGTCTCGGTTCAGATCTGCTTCAAAGGGATTGAGCCCGCCTTCAATCAGATCAGAAATACCATCATTGTCGCTGTCCAGATCGCGTAGATTGGCAATGTTGTCTGCATCCTTGTCAGCAGGACGCGGACCGGAGCCACCTGGTCCAATGATCGGATCCACAATATTCATCACCCCATCGGCATCATCATCATCGCCATCTACGATCCCATCCAGATTTCGATCCACACGATCGACATCTAATCCAGATTCCCACAAGTCTCCAATGCCATCATTGTCAGAATCAAGATCCCTAAAATCGGGCACGAAGTCTCCGTCTGTGTTGATAGGTGTCAGGCGAATGCCACCAAAGTCAATCGACAGATCTACTTGTTTCATGATGCCATCGGCATCATCGTCATCACCATCTACAATGCCATCGGCATTGGCATCGATGATGAAGCGATCTACATGCGCTTCCTCCAAATCCTTTACGCCGTCATTATCACTGTCCAAATCCATGAAGTCCGCCAAATTGTCCTCATCTGAGAATAGCGGGATTTGTATCTGCCCCCCAAAGCCATCCAGGGTATCTATGACATTCATCAAGCCGTCGCTGTCATCATCATCTCCGTCCACTACCCCATCCAAATTGATGTCGATACTTGTGATCCCCTGATAGCCGCTTTCCACCAAATCAGGTATACCATCATTGTCTGCATCAGGGTCCTGGTAGTTTGGCACATTGTCCCCATCAGCATCTGGAACTGTCTCATAGGTTCCGTTTCCATCCAAATCAAAAAAGATAGAGGTTGCTGCCGCGGCATTCTCAAAACGACTCAACAAGCCATTCCCGTTTGCATCGGCCACAGTATGTGTCAGTTGGAAGGTGCCACCCACTTCATATACATCCAGTATACCATCATTTTCAGCATCCAGGTCCCGATCGTCAGGAATCCCATCATTGTCATAGTCTGTAGAATGTCCGTAAGAAACATTGGATACAGAAAAATTGAGCTCTCCACTTTGGTGAATGCCGTGGATGATCACTTTACGGGCGTCCTTGAGAATCTTTACCCTTGCACTGAAGTCTTCAGCATCCCAGGCAGTTTCGGTGGCCTGACCGAGGAGTCGGTTACTGGCAATCTGGGTCAGACTATCTCCGATTTCAGATAAGGAGATATAAGCACTTTCAATGGTATCGTATTGCCAGTTAAGCGCTTTGATTTCGATGTTTTCAATGCCGTCGCCAATGCCTCCAAGGTCAAAGGAAATGTCTGTGACCACTCCTCCAAAGTCAAACACGATGTTTTGGTTGATGATCGTATTGGCTTTTGTGATGGCAATTTGCACGCCATCTGCACGATCATCAGGAATCTGCGGATCCACATAGGTTTGATTCATCCATTTATAGGAGCGGCTCCCAACGCCATTACCAATCCACATGACTGGCTCTGTTTGGTTCCGTTCAAATATTGTCGAAGAGCCACTTATCAAACTCTCATTGTTTCCATAATCAGATAATGCCAGACCCACATTTCTTTCGATTTCATCAGGAATTGCATCATTGTCATCGTCAATGTCATCCCGATTGGCTACACCATCTTTGTCATAGTCCCAAAATGGAGCACGGCTCGAGGTGGTATCGTAGACAATCAGATGTTGGTTTTCGATATGAGAGGGAAGAATATCAATACAAAAGGATTTAGGAGCAGCTCCCTGACGCGGGTACCAGACTGAAACCCGATAGACGTGGTCCCTGCCATATGGTAACCCAAAGTGTAATATGTCAGGTGCATCCGTGCCATGGCCTGTACCTGAAGGAACATCCTTCAAACCACTGACAACATTGCCCTGCAGGTCCTCAATCTGAACGTTGGCGCCGATAGCAGCGCGCCAGCCACTCGTAGTAACAAGGCGCGGTTCGATTTTTAGATAATCCACTGATGCCTCCCCAACAAAGTCATTGCGCCACAATTGGTTGTCACCATATCTGACGTTGACGTAGAGATCTAAATCACCGTCATTGTCATAATCAACAAAGCTAGCCCCTTCACCATTGTCATCGAGATCAATGCCAAGATTATCGTGAACAAATGAAAGTGGCTCGCCTGGTCTGGTTTGATTGAGGAAAAGGTAGCCCGATTGGGAACTGCTGCTGGTGGAAAGAAAGATATCGATATTTCCATCGTGGTTGACGTCGCCAACAGCAATCCCGTCAATACCGCTGCTAGGGGCACTGATCCCTGCTGAACGCCAAGGCTCTCCATCTGAATCATTGGCCGTCGGGACAAAATACCCATTGCCATCATTGAGCCAGATCTGATTGATGCCAGCATCGGTCCAATACATATCCAAGTCTCCGTCATTGTCGAAGTCAGCAACAGAAACACCACCCTTGTTGCCATTCAATGCATCAGCAATGTCTTGGGTAAAGTTAAACTTGCCATTATTGTTGATGGCAATGTCAGCACAGTCATCTTTTCGAAAGATCGCATCGATATATCCGTCTTTGTTCAAATCAGCTGCCGTGGCATAGTCGCCTTCCCCACAGTTTTCAGGTAAACCGAAGCTTGTCGGATCCTGATGGACAAAGTTCATGCTACCGTCGGCAGGATTGAGAAACAATTCCATGCCGTGGGTATGATTATCAAACAGAAGGTCAAGCCAACCGTCTTCATCCATGTCAAGGAGCATCATGCCTTCGACATTCATTCCATCGGGTATGCTGGTGAGATGCATTGCCAAACTATCAAAGTCATAGTTTGGAGGCCCGGAGTTCATGAACATCCGGACTGAATAATTGCCATTGGCAAAGAGGTCCAGGTAACCATCATGGTTGACGTCTGCCAGCAGGGCAGTTCTTTCCTCTGGAATGCTTCCATCGAAACACCTCGCACATTTACTGGCAGTAACATCGGTAAAGGCCGGTGCAACCGGATCTGCATCAGACCACAAGATTTTGATGCTTTCTCCACTCACTTCCCGCAAAACCACCAGGTCCTGAAAGCCATCCTGATTGATGTCTCCCCAGGCAAAGCCACCATCCTTTGCACCACTCACTGCGTGAGAGGTACCGGAAGGTACTGATACCTTGGTGAACGTTTGCCCATACAGACCCCAGGTAGAAAATATGGCACACAACAGGATGGTATAAACGCGCATAAGCAATTTCGGAATTTTAGATATTTTACAAATTAAATATTATACAACTTCCCATTTAGCCTACTTTATCTATAAACATTACATCCTGGCAGATTTTCTGGCAGACGGATTCATGGCGTTTCGACGACTGCTCTTACACCTCGGTAGAAAAAAAGTTTGAAGTTTGGTATTTTTGAATTATGGGAATATCTACACTAAGAATCTACATGCTAATCGGCCTGTTGTCTGGTGCTATGCAAATGCTTGCGCAACCAGTTGCAGAATTCACTGCTACACCGATTGAAGGTTGTGCCCCTTTAGTTGTATCATTTACAGATTTGTCGACAAATGCGGTCGCCTGGCGATGGGAAACCGGCGTTGGTCCCTCAACTCTACGAAATCCGGGGAAGTTTTATACCACGCCGGGAAGCTACACTGTGCGGCTGATTGTCTTTGATGCATCAGGACAGTCTGATACCATTATCAAGCCTAATTTCATTGTCGTACATGGCAATCCGGAAGCGGATTTGCAGGGTGATGCCACCGATATTTGTGCCAATGAAGTGGTACATTTTTCAGATATTTCTAACCCCGTCTCCGGGCAGAACGCCCAGTGGGCATGGGACTTTGGTGATGGCAATACCTCCACGAATGAAAATCCGCTTCACCGTTACGCGACCAAGGGAATTTATCCTGTTTCGTTGATGGTAACCAATTAGTTTGGGTGTTCAGACGTTGTCATCAAAAATAATTATATAGAGGTACAATCGCCTGATGTCTCATTTTCAGTAGACGAACAACTGGCTTGTGGCCCTCCATTTCAGGTCCAGTTTCAGAGTGAAGGCATGACTTCCGGCCAGCATTTTTGGGACTTTGGTGATGGCAACACCTCTCAGCAAGTCAACCCAAATCATACATATATTGATGTAGGTAGTTTTGATGTGCTGCACAGCATCACAGATGCAGACGGCTGTCAGGATACGCTCATCGAACTCGCATATATCAGCGTAGGCGTAAATACTCTGGGTATTTCCGCTCAGGATACAAGTCTTTGTCGCAGAGACAGTGCACATTTCCAGACCAACGCTGGTCCCAACAGCAATGTCTTCTGGGATTTTGGAGATGGAAATACCAGTAGCGTACACAACCCCAGTCATCTGTATCAGGCGGCAGGCATCTATCAGGTCACCGCAACGGTTACTGATTCAAGCAGTTGTAGTACAAACATTGGTTTAACGATTGAGGTATTTGAGCTGCCCATTGTGAATTTCACGGTGGCTGATACCAATCTTTCCTGTGAACTTCCCTTCACGGTACAATTTCAGGACCTTAGCAGCAATGCCGATGAATGGCTCTGGTATTTTGGTGATCAGGCGCAATCAAATTTACAACATCCCACTCATACCTATACTGAAGCTGATTCATTCAAAGTCTCATTGATTGCCACCGGCCCGAACGGCTGTCAGGCCAGAAGGACCATCCGCGACTTCATCGTTACGCAACCTTTGGAAGTAGGCTTTGATGCATCAGTCAAAGGGGGCTGCCTACCACTTGAGGTAGGGTTCCAGGATACGACCCATAGTATTTTTCCCATTACTCACTGGGAATGGGATTTTGGAGATGGTAGCAATGCGACTGGTCCCAACCCGATCCATACGTATCAATCGACTGGTCGATTTGATGTCCGCCTGATCGTCGAAAACTCTGAGGCTTGCCGGGATACCATTGTCTATCCAAATTATGTTTCCGTTGGTGCCCCCCCACAAACTGCTTTTGAACCGGATACCAATGAGGTCTGTGCCCTACAGGAAGTACAATTCAACAATCTGACCACCGGTGCAGATACCTACATTTGGTTTTTCAGCGATGGAGATACCGCAATGTCTACCCATCCGGTTCACGGTTTTGCAGGCCTGGACAGCATGGATGTGGTGCTGATTGCCTTTGATCGGGGTTGTCCTGATACGTTGGTCAAAAAAGACCTCATCAATGTCCTTGCACCTCTGCCGATCATTGGGATCAGCGATAAAAAAATCTGTAAGGCGCCCCAGGATGTTTTTTTCCAAAATCTCTCCATTGGCTCTGATACCTGGTCATGGGTGTTGGAGGATGGACACACGACCACCGATCCGGCTTTTGTTTATTCAATTGTAGATGATGGCTATTTCCAGGTTGGCCTGACGGTCAGCAACCTGACCACCGGCTGTACGGTAACCGCTTACGATTCTCTCCTGGTGAGGCCGCTGGAAGCGGGATTTACCCAGGACCTTACCGAGGCATGCGCCCCCTTTCGGGTACGGTTCACTGACACCTCCGCCTACGCCAATCGATGGAAATGGTACTTCAGCAATGGAGATTCATCTGAACTGGCCAATCCGGTGGTCCGCTTTGACTCTATTCAGTCCTATGATGTCACTTTGGTCGTCAACAGCCCCCTGGGCTGCAAAGATACCCTGACTCTGACTGATCACATTCAGGGACTGGGTGCCGTGGCAGGCTTTGAAACCGCTACACCCAATAATGGCTGTCTGCCCCTGGTGGTCGATTTTTCCGACCTTTCCACCAGCACCAGCAATGTGGTGGCCTGGGAATGGGATTTTGGGGATGGAAGCACCTCCACTGACCAGAATCCCAGTCATACATATACAACTTCAGGTTATTTCTCTGTTACACTGAC
>JBCBZF010000185.1:0-8544 GCA_039815525.1 Bacteroidota bacterium
ATTTTTGTACCCGGAAGGACAAGAAGATATTCCTTGCAATCTGTACCTTGACATACCAACAGATTATGAGGTAGGCGGTTTGGCAGGGGCAGGGCCCCACTATGATTTTGTAAATTTTCATCAACTGGTTGACAGTCCTTTTCTGGCCGGTCGTTCCCTGACGCATTTGCAGTTTCCGTTGGATGGCATTCCCATTCACATTTGGATCAAGGGAGAAATGGCCATGAATCCGGCGACCCTGCTGCATGACATCCGGCGCTACTCTGAAGTACAGCTACGCATGTTTGGACATTTTCCGGAAAAAGAATATCACTATCTACTGGTCATTCTGCCCTTTTCCTATCGCCATGGTGTAGAGCATCATCAATCAACCGTCATTTCAATGGGGCCGGGTGTGCGTATGCAAGAACCCAAAATGTACCGTTCGCTGCTGGAAATCTGTTCGCATGAGTTTTTTCATACCTGGAATGTCAAAGCCCTGCGACCAGTTGACATGTATCCCTATCGCTATGAAGGCGAAAACTATTCCCGCTTGCATTATGTCACCGAAGGGGTAACGACCTACTATGGCGATCTGATGCTTTGGAAAGGAAACGTCTGGGATGAAGGTGTTTGGCTTAGCAGTGTCAATGGCGAATTGGCCCGGCATTATGGCATGGGGGGACATGATCAGGTTTCTTTGGAGCAGGCCAGCTTCGACAGTTGGGTCAACGGCTACAAAAGCGGCGGTGCGCCCAATCAGCGGATTTCCTTTTACACCAAAGGTTATCTGGTCGCCATGTTGCTGGACGCGGAGATTCGACGCCGGACGGATCATCAACATTCCCTCGATGAAGTCATGCGGGAAATGTATCACCGCCTCGCCCGCAAAGCGCGGGGCTACACCAAAGCAGATTACCAGGGTATCATTGAAGAATTATGCGGCAGCTCATTTGATGACTTTTTTGCAAAGATGATCAGTGGTACGGCCTCCCTTCTTCCCGCTCTACAAACAATGGGTGAGATGTACGGCTGGCAGTTGATGAAAGCACGTCCTGAAAGCCTGAGCGACTATTGGTGGGGCCTGAAGATCACGGAAGAGAATGGCAAAGGCGCGAAAATAACCCAAATGAGACCAAATAGCCCTGCGCTGACAGCTGGGCTCCATCTGGATGACGAAATCATTGCCGTAAATGGCCGGAAAGTGGACAGCAACTGGGAAGCCTTGCTTGCATATGCCATGCAGGAAAATGACATCACCCTCCATCACTTTCATCAGGGGAAATTACTACAGACCAGCCTGAATGTTCCGTCAAAAGCTTTTCACGAGCAACCGCTTTTCGTGGTGGATGCCCAGCGAAGTCAGGAACAAATGGCCCAATTACAAGCCTGGCGTTCATTGCCTCAACCAAATCCGGTTTCATGAGGAAACGCCCAAAAAGCAAACAGAAGCAGGTAAAGGGCCCTCAGTTTGAGGGCCGTGTCATTCGATCCGTGGGATCAAGTATCCGGGTCCAGACCGAGACCGGCGAGCAGTATGACTGTGTGGTGAGAGGAAAATTTCGCATCAAAGACCTCAAAACCACCAATCCAGTGGCGGTGGGCGACCAGGTACAGTTTCGCCTTCCCGCCGAAGGCGGACCGGGCGTCATTACAGACATTTTGCCCCGCAAAAACTATATCCTCCGCAAAGCCATCGGTCATGCTCACAAAGTCCACATCCTCTGTGCCAATGTGGATCAGGCTATCCTGACCTTTACCGTAGACTATCCGCCTACCTCAACCGGCTTCGCCAATCGATTCCTGCTGGTCGCAGAGGCCTACGATATTCCGGCTGTTATTGTCATCAACAAGGTCGACCAACTAAGCAGTCCTGATCAAAAAGCCCGCTTGCAGGAAATTGAAGACATATACCGTGAAGTGGGGTATCCAGTGCATACCGTTTCAGCCCTTGATCCCGCTTATCGGGATACAGTCAATGATCTGTTGCGTGATCAGGTTAGCTTTATCGGTGGTCATTCCGGGGCCGGTAAAAGTACGCTCATCAACCTGGTTGATCCTGAATTGGACATTCGTACCGGCGAGATTTCGGACTACTCCATGAAAGGTACGCATACGACGACCTATGCAGAGATGCATCCCTTGCAAAATGGCGGATACATCATCGATTCTCCTGGTATCAAAGAGTGGGGGATCGCAGAGTTTGAGCCCGAGGAGTTGCGGCACTTTTTCCCAGAGATGCGGGAATTGCTGCATGCCTGCCGCTTCCGGGACTGCATGCACCAGAACGAACCCGGCTGTGCTGTCAAAGCCGGACTGGAAAATGGGCAGGTCCATCCCAGTCGGTATGATAGCTATATCCGCATGCTCGAAGAGCTAAAAAGTGAGAATAGCTACTAAAAACAGGGAATCGGCACGTAATTTGAGAGAAAAAGCCGGGTAATAGGGGAAAGAAAAGCATATTGGGGGTTTGGAGAAGAAAATGTATAATTGACGAGATGTTAGGCTGAGTGCCTAGATGTAGATGCTTTCATGGGACAGGAAAGATTACAGGGTTTTTGGATATTGCTGGCGGCGACATTGATCGTATCTGTCGTACAGTTCTTCACCGCAGAAGAACCTGTCAGCAGCCCTGATAATTCTCAGCTGGATGAAATTACCCTCTCAGAGGATTCTCTCTCGGTTCAGTCCCTCGCCGTTGTTGTCGGGGATTCTTTGCTGGAAGGTGCCGAATCATGGGAATATCTCCCAGCCGAGCAGTCCCGTGTCGATGCCTTTAACTCTCCTTTAACCCATTTCTTCACTGCACTCAATCAACTGGAAGGTAAAAGGAAGAAAGTTCGCATCGCCTACTTTGGCGACTCTCTCATTGAAGGTGATCTGATTACCCAAAGCCTCCGCAATGAACTACAAGAGATTTTCGGTGGACAAGGCGTCGGTTTTGTTCCCATTACCTCAAAAACATACGGCTTCCGCAAAAGCATCCGCCATCGTTTTTCGCCCACCTGGCAAACCTACAACCTCCTGGGCCGCAAACCCAGTACGGTAGATTTTGGTATTTCTGGAGAACTTTTCATGCCAGCTTCCAGCCGCAAAGCCAAAAACTGGGTCCGTTATCAGGGATCTTCCCTGTACAATCGCACCCAGAAGTTTAGCAGTGCACGTCTTTTTTATGGGAAAGATGGCGATCAGGGTAGCTCCGATGTTGGATATATGTTAGTAGAGACCCAAAATGGCAATGACACCCTCTTTCTCCGCGGTTCTGAACTTGTCAACAAAGAAATTTTGCCGGCGCTTCCGTCAGAGGAAGTGGATATTTCCTTTAACCTTCCCACCAGTCTCCCTTTCTACGGCGTCAGTTTCGAAAGCGATTCCGGGCTGCATTTAGACAATTTTTCAACCCGGGGCCACAGCGGTATGAATCTGATCAATATTCCGCAGCAGATGTTACGGGAGTTTGATGAGCATATGGAATATGATCTGGTGGTATTGCATTTTGGCCTCAATGTCATCTCCACCGGACGGCGGAATTATGATTCCTATGAGCGGGGCATGCTCAAAGTGATCCAGCACTTTCAAAAAGCCCTCCCCAATACGGATCTTCTCATGATTAGTGTCAGCGATAAAAGTACCAAGATCAATGGCGTGCTACAAACTGACCCCAGCGTTCCATTGATTGTGGAAGCACAGCGTAAGGTCGCAGAGCAAACCGGCGTCGGTTTTCTGGATCTTTATCGCAGCATGGGCGGACGCAATACCATGATCCGCTGGGTTGATGCCAATCTGGCCAACTCCGATTATACGCATCCCAACCGCCGCGGCGCCAGAGTGGTCGGTGGTATCATCAAGGATTACCTGATCGAAAAATTCCAGGGCTTTCAAGATCATCTGGGTGAGCAAAACAAGCAGCACGCCAATAAGTAATCAATCCCCTTCCCGGTCTTTCCTTCCCGAGATTTCTTCCTTCATTTTGTGATCTAACACGGAATCACCAAATTGGGGTGTAAGCCGAAAAACATGCCCGAATTCAGGACCATTGATGATGTCAGAGCCTTTGAGCAAACACCCATATCTGAACATCCTCTCGCACCCAATACCTACGCAGCTCTGGCGCACAGCGCCAATGCTTTTCCAGAACGAAAAGCCCTCAGTTTCTTCCTGCAAGCCAAAGGAGAAAGCTACAAAGATGCGGAAGTATATACCTATCGGGATTTATTGGGCAATATCAATCAGACTGCCAATATGTTTCGCAGTTTGGGAATCGGTGACACCGATGTGGTGTCTTTTGTCCTACCCAATCTCCCGGAAACACATTGGACCATTTGGGGCGGGGAGACGGCAGGTATCGTCAACCCCATCAATCCACTGCTGGAGCCATCTGCCATCAAGGAAATTTTGCAAGCCGCAGAGTGCAAGGTACTGGTAACCATTGCGCCTTTTCCCAATACAGATTTATGGGAAAAGATTGACGCCATTCGTGGAGATATACCCAGCCTGGAAACGATTCTCGTCATCCGGCTGGAAGACCATCTTAAAGGTTTCAAAAAACTGGCTGTTCGCCTGATGATGGGCAGTAAACGTCGCTACCGCAAAGTCGGTCAGCAACAGGTCCTTGACTTTAATGCCTATCGGTCTGGTTTCCCCATGGATCGCCTGAGCTTTCAGCGGGATATTCAGCCCGATGACATCGCTTCCTATTTCCACACCGGTGGGACCACCGGCACCCCAAAACTGGCGATGCATACCCACCGCAATGAGGTATATGATGCCTGGGCCATGATGCAAGCCTCCGGCTTATCGACCGGTGAGAGAAACTTTTTCTGTGGATTGCCACTGTTCCACGTCAATGGCGTGCTGGTGACCGGACTCGGTCCCTGGGCAGGAGGCTCTCACATTGTCCTGGGCACCCCACAGGGTTATCGTGGCGAAGGACTCTTGCCAAACTTTTGGAAAATCGTTGATCATTATCAACTCAACTTCTTCAGCGGTGTACCGACGGTCTACGCCTACCTACTCAACGTCCCCATTGGGAGCAGCGACATCAGTTCGCTGCAATACGCCATCTGTGGGGCGGCCCCCATGCCAGTCGAAGTATTCAGAAATTTTGAAAAGAAAATCGGCGTCAACATCCTGGAAGGCTACGGCTGTACTGAAGGCACCTGCGCCAGCGCCGTGAATCCTTCGCATGGTGAAAGGCGGATTGGCTCCATTGGTTTTTCCCTTCCCTATCAGGAGATGAAGATTTTGATCGTGGATGAGGAAGGCAAATTTGAACGGGTGGCTGAAACGGACGAAATTGGCATTGTGGCCATCCGGGGGGAGAATGTCTTTCCTGGTTATAAAGACCCAGTCCACAACCGCAACATTTGGGTAGATACCGGAGATGGGAATGGCCCCTTCTACAATACCGGCGATATGGGGCGGCAGGATAAAGAAGCTTATTTTTGGCTCACAGGCCGAAAAAAGGAAATCATCATTCGGGGTGGACACAACATTGATCCACAATTGATTGAAGGGCCGCTGACCGAACATCCCAAGGTCGAAATGGCGGCGGCAGTTGGACGTCCAGACCCAAAAGTAGGTGAAGTACCGGTCGCTTATATTCAGTTGGTGGAAGGAGAAAGCATCACCAAGGAAGAGATTCTCAGTTTTGCGTTAGAACACATTAAGGAAAAAGCAGCAGTTCCCAAGCACATTCACGTAGTCGATCAACTGCCCACCACCGCCGTTGGTAAGATTTTCAAACCCACGCTCGCCATGCGGGAAATCCAGGAAGTGTACAGCCAGGAACTCACCCAATTTTCCAATATTGAGCACGCGAATGTAGAAGTGGTCCCGGACAAAATTCATGGTCGCCTGGCAAAGCTACACATCAAACCCAAAGCAGGGATCGATGCAGAAGCTGTGAAACGACAAGTTGACAAAGTGTTGGGCGCTTATGCCGTCAAATACGATATTTCTATTCAACATTAATCAGGGAGGCCTTTTTTCATTTCCAAACCATCTATGACAATGAAAAAGTACGGATTACACGGAAAACTAAAGGCCACAGTCGGCAATGCAGATCAGCTTGCCAACATTTTATTACAAGCTGCAGAGTTGGTATCCCAGGCCAAAGGCTGTCAGGTATATGCGATTGGGACAGATGATACGGATCCACATTCGGTTTGGATCACCGAAATCTGGGACAGCAAAGATGATCACGACAACTCCCTGCAACTGCCGGGTGTACGGGAATTAATTGGGCAAGCCATGCCACTCCTGGATGGGCCACCTGAAAAAGGGCAGGTTTTGACCATCCTGGGGGGCGCAGGAACAGAATAATCGAAATGGGTATGAAAAAGTACGTGTATCTCGCCTTGATTCTTTTACTGACCGCCTGCGGCGGGCCAGTGGAAACACCGGTCTATGTGTCGGTCGTCGACCAGGAATCGCAGCAGGGTCTGGACAGTGCCCAGGTATTTCTTAGCCGGAGCCTGGAAGGACGAGAAGAAATCATTGACAGTTTCCGGACCGATATGGAAGGGCAATTGTCTTTTGCTTTTGAAGCCCAGCCCGGCTACACCTATGCACTGCGCACGCAACGCAGGCATTATGAAGCCGCGGTCTCGCAAGATGGCGCCCAGTACAACAACCAGGCGAGCGTACTCCCCAATGACACCAACCGGGTTCAATTGTCGCTGCTCGAGATTCTGCCACCAGATCCGGAGAAATATGTCCGCATGCACGCCGATGTCTCCGTTAATGAAGTGATTGCAGCCTTGCGGGATACAGCCTGGTCATGGACTTTTTTGCCGCGCCTGCAATGGGAAGACATCCCAGCCCTGCTTGAAATTGCGGCAGACACCAATCTGATTGATCCCTATCCACGTCATCCATTGTCGCGCTATCGTCCCCCCAATGCCCGGGTCGGCCTGGTCGCTTTATGGATGATTGAAGCCATACGTAAGATGGAAAACCAATCCAGCGAAGTAGCAGGTGCCCTCATGCCCCCTTCGCGTGCACCGATCCTTGGTACCCGCAAAGGCAATCCCAGTGGCTACAACAGCCCTGAACAAATGGAAACTGCCCGCATGGCCTATCAGGATTGGTGGGACAGCCAAGCAGAACCGGAGGCAGATGCACGAAAAATTGCCCGCAAAAATCCGCTGGTCGGAAAAGGACTCAGTTGGATGTAACTTCAGTCTACTTTCTCGTCAAAAAGAACAATACACACAGATTTATGGGATGTTACATTGCCCGTTATCAATGGGATGATGCCCCCGGCTGGGCGGTGGTCCTCGCAGACCGTTTGATTCCGCTTCACAATACTGCGGCTACGCTGGCAGATTTTCTGGAAACCGGACTCGAAGAGGCCCGAAATGCCGCTTCTGCCCCCCCAGAGAGTGGGCTGGCCCTCAAAGATGTTCGATTTCTCAGTCCGGTCACGGCACCCGCGCGGATCATGTGTCAGGAATTGAGTTATACATCGGATGAAGACGAGGAGGACAAGAAAAGCAAAGAACCGCCTGAACCAGTTTTTGTCCGGAAAGATGAAAGCAGCCTCAACGGTGCCAATGGCATTGTCAAACGTCCTGCCGGCGCACGTTTGCTGGACTACGGTATAGAATTGGGGCTCATCATTCGCTGTCATATTTATCAGCCAGTCACAATCACGGCCGAGAACCTCCACCAATACGTAGCGGGTTTGGTCATGGCCAATGATATTTCGGCGCGTGATCTGATGCTCCAGACACCCTTTCGGCAGTGGTACCGGGGCAAAGGTTGTCGCACCCTCTGCCCAATAGGGCCTTTTTTCTACCTCTGGGACAAAGAGGATGTTCCTTTGATCAACAATCTGGACCTCAAACTCTGGGTCAATGAGGAGCTGCGCCAAAATGCCAATACTGCTCAATTGGGTATTGGGCCAGCCCAGACTCTTAGCCGATTGTCTGAATTCATCAATCTCGCACCAGGAGATTGCGTGCTGACAGGCACACCGGCTGGTATTGCCATTTCTACTCCAGGGAAAGCAGTACGAGCCATTGGGAGTTTATTGTTGTCAGAAAAACAGCAGCTCAAATTGTTTATTGACAAACAAGCCCAAAATCCGGAATATCTACAGGATGGCGACCAGATCCGGGCTACCATCGCCAGTCCAGACGGACGAATTGACCTTGGCACGCAAAACTGCGTCGTGCACTAGAGCGGCTTGATTTTGAACACCTGAATGATCTGAACGTCAGTTTATGACATCATATCCAGTTTTTCTCATCGGCTTCATGGGAGCGGGTAAAACCACCCTTGGGCAGGCGGTTGCGCAGCGACTCAAATGGCAGTTTTTGGATCTGGATCATTGGATTGTCGCACAGACAGGCAAAAGTGTGAAGCAGATTTTTGCTGATGAGGGTGAGCGTGCTTTTCGCCAAATGGAAAAGGAGGCCATTGACACCCTGGCCGGAACCAGCGGCACGCCAAGTATCATCGCGACTGGTGGGGGAGCTCCCTGCTTTGATGATCATTTACTCAGAATGAAAGCCGCAGGAAAAGTGATTTATCTTCGGCCATCTGTCAGTGAGTTATTCG
>JBCBZF010000847.1:0-3229 GCA_039815525.1 Bacteroidota bacterium
AAGTGTGTTTCTCCTTGGTAAACATCTCTTCTACTTTTAGGCTGTTAAACTTCTTTAACCATGATCGACATAGGAATGAAATACTACGGTTTACTTTTTGCTCTAATCATTGGCACACTTGCCTCTGCTTTTTCTCAGGATGCACTTTGGCTGGATCAGGTCGGCCCAAGTTCGTACGATGCCGCCGGTGCCATCGCGACAGATGCAAGTGGATTTGTCTACACAGCTGGAAAAATTGGCACTGCCAGTGGTAGTTCCGGTACGTACACATTTGGCGGCAACTCCTATCCAGGCTATGGCAACAATGATCTCTTTATTGCCAAAATGGATTCTAATGGTGTATATCAATGGGTCATCATCATGCCTGATGCCGGAAATACCAGACCAGGTCTGGCAGTTGACCAAATCGGCAATGTGTATCTGGCCAGCTATGTTTTCAGCAATCCAACCACTCTGGGGACATTCAGCATTCTGCCTGCAAACGGACAATTTTATCTGGCAAAAATCAACACGGCTGGCGTAGCTCAATGGGTAGAGCAGTATTCCAGCAGTGGTTTTGACGGTTTTGGTAGTTTGGCCACAGATTTCGGTGGAAACCTTCTAATTACTGGCGTCTACGGCAACTATGTTGGAAACTTTGACGGCTTAAATCTTCCCAACTTCCCCGGCTCATTGAGTAGCAACATCTTTACAGCCAAAATGGACTCCAACGGGAATACCCTCTGGGCCAGCAGTCTGGTTTCCCAACAGGGTGGCAATGCCGGGTATACATCTTCGGCCTGTATTACGTCGGATTCTGTGGGGAACGTTTATATCGGTGGTGGATTTGGACAGGATCTAAAAGTCAATAATGTTGGGGCAGTGATTATGAGCAATACCTCAACGGATAGTTCGGATGCATTCATTGTCAAGTATGACGCATTGGGCAATTACATCTGGGATATTGAAGGCAATGGACCCGGTCATGTCTTCATCAATGATGTCGCGGTTGGTAATGGCTCAGTATTCGCCACAGGCATGATGTCCGACGATGCTACCTTTGGCAGCATTTCTCTGACAGCACAAGGTTTTGCCAATGTTGTCCTGATGCAGGCTGACGGGAGTGGAACAGTTACTTATGCACTCCGTGAAGGGACCATGGGCTGGAACCTTGGTCGCAGTGTGGAAGTCAATCAGAAAGGGAATCTCATTGTAGGTGGTGCATACAGTGGCAACAGTGTGTTCAGTGGCACGACTCTACCGGGAGCCATCTCGGATGACAAAGCATTTATCGCAAATTATTCAAGCGGCCTAAGTCTCAATTGGATAGCAGATTATGGGGCTGGTACTGGCTGGGCCAATCTACTTGACATGGCCATCGCAGGAATGGGACGGATTTACGCCAATGGATACTTTAGCGGTGCCATTGCCTTTGGCTCTCAGAATGCCAGCGCAACCACCAATTGGGATGCCTTTACCTTCTGTGTCGCAGACAGTCTCTGCCCGATTCTGCCTCCTCCCCCACCGCCATTGCCTGCTGACTCCGTCTGGCCAGGTGATACGGATTACGATGGCATTGCCAACAATTTTGACCTGCTGCCCATCGGGCTGGCCTACGGATATGTTGAATTTGAACGCCCCAACGCCAGTCTCAACTGGGTTGGTCAGGCAGCGCCCGATTGGAATGACACCCTCCCCAGCGGCGTCAATTACAAACACATCGATACCAATGGTGACAGTCTGATCACCAATGCCGACACCATGGGGATCTTTCTCAACTACGGTCTGACTCACAACAAAACCGACGGAGGCAACAAAGTAGGACCGCCGATTTTCCTCACCTTTGCAGACGACACCCTACAGGCCGGGGACACCACTGAAGTCATCATCAATCTGGGAACAGACTCCATCTCCGTCGATAGTATGTATGGGCTGGCTTTCAGCGTGCTCTACGATAGCTCCCTGATTGATGCCTTCAATATTTCGGCCAGCTATGACAACTCCTGGCTGGGAACGGATGATGTCGACATGCTCAGCATGGAGCGCAACTTCCCCAACGATCAGCAAATTGATTTTGCCCTTACGCGTATTGATCAGGCGACCATGAGTGGCTCAGGGGAGATTGGTAAAATTGTGGTGATCATGGTAGATGACCTGACGGCCAAAATGCCGATTACTGAGGTCCTGACCATGAGTGTTGTCAATGTCTATGCCCACAATGCCCGGGCAGAAGAGATTGATCTGAGTCCACAGTCTTCTTCGGTGGTATTGACCCAGGAAGATGTTTCTACCAGTCTTAACCCAGCTCTGCTCTCCGCCCTTCGTGTATATCCAAACCCAGCTGACCAAAACCTCCGCATAGAGTTGGATGGTGTGCAGGGAGAATCGCTCAGTCTGTATAATCTCGCCGGGCAAACCATCTTGCAACAAACAGGCACGTTCACCAATGAGACACTCTCTACAGACCGACTTCCACAAGGTCTCTATGTGCTACAAATCCAAACGGCCGATGGCATAATCAGCAAACGGATCATGATTCAACATTAATTCTTCCCTACATAGTGAAATAGGTCTTCTCCCGTCCGTCTGGGCGGGAGATTTTTTTATGTAAACGGCCACAGCAAACTGGTCCGTTACCCCCTTTAGTGGTCCCGATACGGTCTGCTCCTCTGCACTTTTGAACCAACAAGCGTAATTGGGACAACAGTTAAGCTTATTTCCCATCACAAGCTCTTCCATTCAAGCATGTTTTCCGCAACAGCCATATCCAGCCGTGAACATGCATCAATCACGCCCTAATATCATTCTCATGAAACGTCTCATTTTATTAACTGTAAGCCTTTTGAATCTGGTTAGTTATCATTGGGTCCATGCTGCCAATTCAGATCATTTACCAAAAGACACACTGGACATCAAACAAACTGTCATTGAATCATCTTTCCTGAATGCCAGTTTCGACTGGATCAATCTTTCTTTCAATCCTTCTCGTTCTCCCCTCATCTCTCAGGGAAAACCGTCTAAGCAATCCAGTCAGTACAGTGCAAATGCCGGACAGGCTTCCAAAGCGGTAGATGGAAACACATCCGGAAACTGGCGACACGGATCGGTAACCCATACCGGTAAACAAGCCAATCCCTGGTGGGAAGTCGATCTCCAGGCAGAATACGACATCGACCGCATTGAAATCTTCAACCGAACGGACTGCTGCAAGGAGCGACTGGACAATATGCAAATCATGGTCAGATCCGGC
>JBCBZF010000741.1:0-3776 GCA_039815525.1 Bacteroidota bacterium
ACGTCACAGCACGGCAGAATGCCTTCTGGCAGGCGGTGGTCGTACTGCCAGATTTCACGACCTGTTTTGATGTCGATGGCCCACATCCGGCTGTACGAGCCGGTGATGTACATCACGCCGTCTTTGACGAGCGCCTGTGATTCCTGGCCACGCATCTTTTCGCCGCCAAGCGACATCGTCCATTTCGGAACAAGCTGCGCAACGTTGTCTTTGGAGATCTTTGCCAGCGGGCTGTAGCGCTGGTTTTGGCCGCCGAGGCCGGCGGTTACGACGTCATCAGTCGTCTTTGCATCGTTGACAATATCTTCAATTGAAACGTCGGCGATTGCCGATGTCGCAAGCCCAAGACCCAGGGCAACGGCGCTTGCTGTCGCAAGCCATTGATTGATCTTCATACGAGACCCCTTGATGTGTTTCCTCCCTACTTCCATGACGGTTTGACGCGTCTTTGTTTCGAAAGAAGCAGGTTGGGTGCGACACTAAAGCAGCTCGTGGGCGGGGCTTATTAGCAAATGGTCTATCCTACGAAAGACCTCTCATAAACTGCCTGAGAACTTGAAAAAGCACCGGAACTGAGCATGAATGCGCCGGTCGTATTGTCAAAAGTTTCTTCCGGGCTCAATGGCGTACAGCCGCCAGTCTGATCGTTGAGGCGAAATTCGATCCAGTTTAAATTGAAGGCGCTGGTTACCACATCAAGCCTGATGGAATGATAGCCAGTCGGAAGATTAAATGGATCGGAGGTGAAGCGTGCATAGGTTGAGTCATTGGCAGTGGATGGAGCCAGAGAAACCGTGGTCAGACTATCACCATTGTCATTCAAAATCTTGATGATGGCATTGCCAATATCGCCGGTTGGACTGGCCGCTCTGAGATCCAGAACAAATTCATCGCCCTGATTGACGAAGACAGGATAATCCATGTAGGTATCATCAGCAAGGAAGGCTAAAATTTTTCCACCACCTTCTGCTACCGGCGCATCAATGTCCCGGCGAGCCTTGAATCCTTTGTAATAATCTTCGGCTTCAATTTGAGCCGGGATAGTCGTAAACGCTTCGAGTGGAATGCCGACACATTCACAGGCTTCATAGACATCCACTTCTGTGTCTGGATTGCCATCATCACAAGCAGTGCCTTCCAATTGCGGATCAAAATTTTCACAGGGATCAAGTTTGAATTCAATCCAGTTGAGATTGAAAGCGCTGGTTACGACATCGACTATGATTCTGTGCTCTCCAGCGGTCAGGAAAATCGGATCTGATCGGTAAGTCGCATAGTTGTCAAATTCTTTTCCTACTTCATCTACTTTGGTCGAGGGCGAAAAGGCCACTGTGGTCAAACTATCGCCATTTTCATCCAGGACATTGACAATCGCAGCTCCAAAATCCCCAAACGGACTGGCCGCTCTGAAATCAAGAACGAAATTGGCATCAGTAGCAGTTCTGACCGTGTACTCCAATTGACTGCTGTCATTGAGGAAACCGACGACTTGTCCGCCGCCTTCATTGGCTGGGGCTTCCTGTGGGATAAGCGGTAGATTGACCACCGCAGAAAAACCTTCGGCCTCCACAATGCGTGGGATATTCCAGAATGATTGAACTGAAATGTTGCAGACTCTTGCAATTGCGCCGTCCTGGGTGTAAGCAGTAATTTCCACCGCTCCACTCAGATTGTAGGTTTGGACCAATCCATTTTCATCCACAGAAGCGGTCCGGGGACGATTGGAAGACCAGGTGATGGCAGGACTGGTGGCATTAGCCGGAGAAACCAGAGCGGACAATTGCAGTTGTGCGTCCAGCCCCATGACAGCAGAAGATTGTGAAATGCTCATATCTGTCACCTGGGTCGGAAAAACACCTGCATTTCCACCTGAAATACTCAGCTGCCCCAGTGTCAGCCAGCCTTCCTCATCTGCATCCTGGGTTGTATTGGCAAATCTGACGGGTTTGGCCTGAGAGGAAATGGTTTCCAATGGATTCACCACGCGCAACATCATTGTATAGGTGCCATTCAGCGGCATGGAGACGTCCGACACAAAGGAGCGATAATTATTGTCAACCTCCGGCTGGATGGATTTGATGTTCCAGTTGGCATCGCGGCCGAGCGACTGGATCTGACCATTGCCATCGAGGTAAGCAAACTCTACCTCCCACTCGGCATACATAGGTGCGAGACCCTTATTCTGGATGTTCACCTCGATTGCCGGCTTTGCATTGGAGGCTGAGAGGCGGTATTCATTGACATAAAAGGTATAGCCTGTCCGCTTGGTCGCAGTCAGCGCATTGTCCCATTCTGTCGGGTCGGCAGTTTTGCTCAGATCATTAAAGACATAATCCTGAAACAGAAAGGTCGGCCGAATGGAATCAAAAGACGCATCGGTATTCTGCAATTGGCCGGGCAAACCAATCACATCATTGGGATATTGCTCCCAGACAATCGGCTGTACATCCGGATCTACCTCTCCACCCATCGGATGGTTTTTCCAGTTCAGATCGGCATTGAATTGTTTGAGCTTGGGATGAAAAAACCAGACAAAAGCCGGATCATCAGAGACCGATCCGCCAAAGAACAATCCATCACTGTAACCAACTTTCTGGGATTCCGGCACATTCTCCGGGAAGCGGGCCACCAGTCGTTTATTTTTGTTGGTAAAAGCGGCATCATAAGCATCCGTGATTCGCAGCTGATTCGCAGGAGACATCTTCCAGGAAGCCGGGACAAACTTTTTCCCAAAGCCAAGGTCCCATTCTCCAAAAATCCCATACAAACCATAATGCACGATGAACACCCGCTGGTCATCATTGTAGCGCGCACCTAAAGAGTCGATAAAGGTGAGCATAGCCGTCATCAGTTCTTCGTTGTTGTAATCCACTACCATGGAAGGCACGCCTGCTCCATCTTCGGGATCGGTCCCGTCATAATAAAAGCGCGGCACATTGGAGAGAAAGGCTGGTAGATCCGAACGATTGAATCCCATATCCACATTGACCTGAATAATGGAGAAGCGGCCCAAATCACCCTGCTGTGTGATGAAAGTATCAATGGCCGTCCAGTCAAAAGTGGTCGGTCCGAACATCACCTGATCAAAGCCCAACACCAGGCCATGCAGACTATGTGGAAATTCATTGCTGACGTTGTATAAGGGAGCCAATCCTTTCAATGGATTCAGCTCGAGGCTATCCTGATTGGGGCTGTAGGTGAGTGGCTGCCAGGATTGGGCACTGGCAGTAAATCCGATCAAGGCAAATAAGATCGAAAAGAGAAAGCTTTTCATGAATTCGAGGGGTTAAAGTGACTGTGCATCCATACTGTGTCTGGCAATTCCCGCCATTCGGATGTATGTGTTTGATGCTGGGTGAAAAACATTGGGCTTCGGGATAAGAGCTGATTGACTGGTTCACCGCATGTGTGTAGTCTCCATTTTCAGGGAGTGCTTCAAACTTAGGAGAAGGGGAAATGGAAGAGGGGGTAGTTTTTGTCGAAAATGGGGAGAGGAATCGTCAAATGAGCCATAGAAGGCTAGAAAACGGCTTTTCAGAGGGGAAGGATCGTCGAAAAAGAGGGGATATTGGGGGGCTTGTTGGAGACCCGATCAATCGGCGTCCCTCCTGATCCAGGAAAATACTTTGCAGAGGCGTCGATTCCCAAGCCACCTTGGGCGGCCGCAAGACTTTGGCACCCCAACGCTTGTAGTATCCGTGGCGCGCTATATGGGCGAGAGGGTTTACGCGTGAACTAGTAGGGGGTGCACCCCCGGACACTCGGGAAGCCTCTGG
>JBCBZF010000301.1:0-6922 GCA_039815525.1 Bacteroidota bacterium
CGAATCCGGTCAAACACAACCACGGTATCATTGATGGAGTATCCAATGATGGTCAACAGAGCCGCAATGAAGGCCTGGTTGATTTCGACATTGAATGGTAGGTTCGCAATGGTACCGAGAATGGAGAAAATACCCAGGGTGATGATCACATCGTGGAACACCGCCACAATCGCACCGGCACTGTACTGCCATTTGCGGAAGCGGACCAGGATGTAGAAGAAAATAATCAGGAGAGAGAAAATCACCGAGAAGTATGCCGCTGTTCGGATGTCATTCGCTACGGTCGGCCCCACGTCCGAAACAGAAATGGTTTTGACATTGTAGCCACTGAATTCAGTTTTGAGACGATCCAGCATCATATTTTCAACCTTGGCGGTTGCCTCGCGGTCGCTCACCAGATAACTGCTGGTTACCATCAGCTGATTACTGCTGCTGACGGTCTTCACGATCGGCGCATCACCACCGAAAGCATCTGTAAGTGAGCGACGAACGGTGTTGACATCATCACCACTCAAACCGGCCGCATCACCGTTTTGAGTAAACTCAATCTGGAACTGGCGTCCACCCTTGAAGTCTACACCAGTCTTGAAATTGAAGACACCAATGGACAACAAGCTGGCAGTAACCAATGCCGCAGAGACATAATAAAACGTCCGGCGACGCTGGACCATATTGATTTTGACTTTATTGAACAGCCCAATGGTAGAAGGGAATCCGAAGTTCATCGAATCACCACCTTTGTTGCTATAGTAGTCAAGAATCAATCGGGTAATAATCAGAGCTGAAATCAGTGAGGTTACAATACCGATCATCAATGAAACAGCAAAACCACGAATCGGTCCCACACCAAAGGCATAGAGTACCACACCCGTCAGAAAGGTGGTAATGTTTGCGTCCATGACCGAGGAGAAGGCATTGCTAAATCCAGCCCGGATAGAGGCTTTCAGAGTTTTTCCTTTGGCAATCTCTTCTCGTATCCTTTCAAAGATCAGTACGTTGGCATCAACCGCCATACCCACTGTCAATACCACCGCTGCAATACCAGGAAGCGTCAACACAATGGTGAAGGCGGCAGAGGTACCAAGAATAAAGATCAGGTTGGCAATCAGCGCCACATTTGCGACCAATCCAGATTTTGCATAGTAAATTCCCATGAAAATACAGATCACCACGAAGGCAGCCAGGAAGGAGTTGAGTCCAGACTGGACATTCTCTTCACCCAGCGTTGGTCCAACTGTTTCCTCACCTGCAATCTTGGCTGGTGCCGGTAGCTTACCTGCTTTCAGGATATTGGCGAGGTCATCGGCTTCTTCTTTGGTGAACTGACCAGTAATAGAAGACTGCCCACCAGTGATGGCCTGAATGACGCGGGGGTAAGAGTATACCGCACCGTCCAGGACGATTGCTACGTGGCGCTTGACATTATTTTTGGTGATTTGTCCCCAGCGTTTGGCACCCTGAGAGGTCATGTTCATGCTCACATAAGGCTCATTGCCTTTCTGCTGATCGCGGTCGCCACGAGCGGTTGCGACCATGTCGCCTTTCATGGCTGGCCCACCATCCTGATCAACTTTTAGGCAGATCAACTCAACAAAGGTTCCATTGCTGATCGGCTTGAAGCCCCAGGCAAACTGCATGTCATTGTCAATCAGCTCCTGAACTTCTTCCATCTTGAAGATCTTATTGAGCTTTGCAGTATCATTGATAGAAACATAGCCAACCAATGGTGTGAGAGACTGCTGTTGCTGCAGTACATTGATGTTGACCTGATTCAAAACTGCCCAGAGAGGGTTCTCACGTTTGAATTCTTCAAACTGCTTTTTGCGCTCTTCTTCTGAGAGTTCAGTCGAATCATTGTTGGTCAGGGCATCCAGACCAGTGGTGGAGTCCTGTGCACTGCTGTCATTGGCAGCGATCGCTGAAGTATCTCCAGCTGTTTCAGCATCACCAGCCTGCTCGTCGGCAGCAATCTCTGCATTGGTGCTGTCGGTAGCGGTTGTATCAACCAGCCCCTGTACTCTTCGCAGATACTCATTGATCTCTCCGAGTACTGGATAAGCAGTTTGCCATGGATGCGTTTCGAAGAATTCAAGTTCAGCGGTGGCACGCAAGAGCTTGCGGACACGCTCAGGATCTTTGACTCCTGGCAGCTCGATCAGGATACGACCCGTACTGGCCTGCTTCTGCAGAGTAGGAGATGCGACACCAAATTGGTCAATCCGGGCACGGATGACTTTAAATGTATTGTCAATGGCGGCATCCGCTTCACCAGCCAGAATGGTGGCCACCTCTTCATTGGTGTTTTTAGAACTGATGCCCCGGTCTGAGTTGGCGAAGATTGCTCCCAGTCGACGCTCAGGTGCAATTTGATTCCAGCATTCAAGGAATAAAGGCACATATGCCTGTGCTTCCTGAGATTGCTTTTCTGTGGCGCACTTCAGGGCCTGGTCAAATTGCGCATCCTTTGAGTTTCCACCCAGGTTGCGCAAGATACCTTCTACGCCCACTTCCAGTGTGACAAACATGCCACCCTGAAGGTCAAGGCCGAGTGTAAAGGAGTTATCAACGGCCTTTTTATAAGTTTTGGTAAAAACTGTATCGGCTTTGAAATCATCATAGTCTTTGGCAACAACAGAGTCAGCTGCTGACCAGTTTGCCGCCACAGAATCTAACAGGGCGTATGCTTCTTCCTGCGCATTTCGTTCGCTTTCCATGCTAAACTGGCGCTGGGTCCAGAATAGGTTGTAGCCACAAATCGCGACGAACACCAGAAGAAGAAAAATAACGGTGCTCTTATTTTTCATGTGAATTTGTTGAAATAGAAAGAATAAAAAAGGAAGGTCTGCAAAACCGATTCAGGCCTTGCAGATGATAAAATGGATGAGAATGATCAGGCTAAGGAGCCCGGATTGGATAAACCTTCGCAAAGCGGAGCTGTAGAGTAATCGGCTGCTGTACGATCTTCTGACGAATCAGAGGGAGCGTAAGCATTACCAGACTACTTACCACCAAAAGGCCCAGAATACTCTTGAACCATTCAGGTAGCCGTTCGCTGACTTGTGGAAGGCTGAAGATGGCCAAACCTTCGGAGGCGGCCAGGGCATGAGAATTACGAAGTTCTACGTCCTCTATCACTTTAAAATAGTGATGATAGAAACTCTGCTTATTGATGCGCATGTAAATCACCATCACCAATGTGGCGGCGAGCATCAAAAAGAGAGAATATGGACGAAACAATAGCTTCATAATATTGGACTGCAAATATAAAGAGGGTTTTCAGCCTTCACAAGCCTTTTCTATATTCACTTCCTGAATTGATGACAGACGATTTGACGCAAAGAGAACGCATACACGAAATCATTTTTGAAGCGGATACTCCAGCCGGGAAGGCCTTCGACGTAGTATTACTCGTTTTGATTGTGCTCAGTGTCATCGTGGTGATGTTGGAATCGGTCTCTGAAATTGGTCAGCCGTATCAGAACGTGTTCCGCTTTCTCGAATGGGCTTTCACCATTTTATTCACCATCGAATATGGCCTCCGCATTTATAGCATCAGGAAACCGATCCACTACATCACATCTTTTTATGGGATTGTGGACTTACTGTCTATCCTTCCGACCTTTCTGAGTGCATTTATTTTTGGCTCCCAATATCTGATCACCATCAGAGCCTTACGCTTGCTACGGATTTTTAGAATCTTGAAGCTCGGCAATCACTTATCCGAATCCAGTATTTTGTTTGAAGCCTTAAAGGCAAGCCGCAATAAAATCACGGTTTTCCTGGTTGCCGTGATGACGGTGGTGCTGATCATTGGCTCCACGATGTACCTCGTCGAAGGTGGAGCAGATAGCGGCTTTACCAGCATTCCGCGCTCTGTTTATTGGGCGATTGTTACGGTGACCACCGTTGGGTACGGGGACATTGCTCCGGTTACACCCCTGGGCCAGTTTCTGTCTGCTATTCTGATGGTCATGGGCTATGGTATCATTGCTGTCCCGACCGGGATTGTCTCTGTCGAACTTGCTCATGCGGAAGAAAAGATGAACAAAAAAGTCAACACGATTTCTTGCCCTACCTGTGGGCGGGAAGGGCATGACTCAGATGCTATACATTGCAAATTCTGTGGTGGGAAATTATAGTCCGGCTTGCTTGGCCTGTCCACTGCTTGGTGGAACGAACATTTGCGGCTGATAGGGAATGGAGAAAAAGAAAGTCGTTCCTTTGCCTGCATTCGAAGTAAACCACAATTTTCCACCGTGATTGTTGACAATCATTTTACAAATCGCCAATCCAGCACCAGTACCCTTCTCTCTCACTTCTGGCATTTCCTCACGCTGAAAAATGCGGAAAATGTTTTCGTATTCATCCCGCTCGATTCCCTGGCCATTGTCTTCAAAAGCAAAAACAAACTGCTGGTTGTCGGGATCTTCGGTATGGGTGATATGAATGACAGGCTCTTCTTCTCCGCGGTGCATAAGTGCATTTTCCACCAGATTCCGAAAAAGTCGCAAAAACTGGATGCGGTCCGCATGAATCATGGGTAATTCCTCAAAATTCAGACTGGCTTTGTGCTCAGCCAATGAGATCTCCATGCTTTTTTCTACCTCATACAAAATCTGGTTCAAATCCAATGGCTGTAGGTTCACACTGTGAAGGTCAGTGATGGAGAAAAGCAGCACCGACTCCAGTAAATCCTCCATGCGGAGAATCGCAGTGGAAATATTGCCAAAATCAAAGTCAGGCATTTCATTCCCGCCACTTTGCTGTAATTGAAGGCTTTGGTAGGCAGAACGGATGGTGGAAATGGAGCCACGCAAATCAGTAGAGACGGTGTCTGAAAATTTCTCGAGCTCCCGGTTTTTACTTTGAAGCGTCCGAATTTCGTTCTCCAGAGAGTTGATTTTTCGATTGAGTTGTTTCAACGTGGCCTGATGTTCTTCATCCTGTATGACCAGCGCCAACAATCCATTGATTTCTCTTGCTTCATTGAAAATGGGGGAGGCACTGATCTGCGTCCAAACCCGGCTCCCGTCTTTGCGGGGCATTTGATATGGATAGCGGGCGGAAGCACCAGATTCACGGTCCATGAAGCGCTTGTACATTTGCGCATGATCTTCTGCCGGAATATCTCTCAGGACATGTTCGCCCACAATGTCTTCCTTCTGATGCCCACTTAAGCGTTTCATCGCGGCATTGACATAGGAAATTTTTCGGTTGCTATCGAGTGCAATCACGCCTTCATTGAGATTGTCAAGAATTTGCAGGTGGCGGTGATTGCTGTCTTTGAGGGAGTCAATATGATCGAGGCGACTTTTAACCACCAGATAAACCACCACATTGAAGAACGCAAAGCGCAAGAACCAGGTCAGCGATTCATTGTCAAACCCAGTCTTCATAAACATGAGGGTCAGCAAGCCCATGAGGATTCCCAACTGCACAAACAGCAGGTGGTTGGTATTTTTAATGGCCCATGGAAAGAAAGAAACAAACATGAAGAGCCCCAGAATAGGTGGCACAATCATTTCTTCTACATAGTACAGGATCAGATAACCACCGCTGTAGGAAAAAGCCCAAATGATGAACAGAAAGGGGAAATTCTTTTTCCCAAAATCCGTGAAATAGCTCAACAGCAGGGTTGGAATTGACACGAACATAGAAGCCGTCAGGGCCGTCCGCGTCCAGGACCAGTCAAAAGGATTTGGATGAACAATAAACTCAGTTACCAACGTCAAAACCGCGGTAATGAGAAGCATTAATCTTCCAGTGGCAAGGTCGTTTGCATTGGGATCAAACCCGAAAATGAGGTTACGTTTCTCCATCTAGTGTGCAAAAGGCATTGTAATATACAGAAAACCATCTAATTCGGACTTGAAAATATAGATTGAAATGATGGGGGAAAGCTGGCGAAGCCTTAAAAAAATGCTAATTTCGCGCGATGAATCATAAGGTCATCATTGTCGACTTTGGGTCCCAATATACCCAACTCATCGCCCGCCGTGTTCGTGAACAGAACATTTACTGCGAAATTGTTCCCTTTCACACTGATCCTGCAACATTTGCTGATGCTAAAGCGGTAATCCTGTCTGGTGGACCGTGTTCTGTCAATCAGGAGGATGCGCCAGGTATCGACTTGGAGACAATCGTCGGCAAAGTGCCCGTTTTGGCCATTTGTTACGGGGCACAATTGATTGCCCGTGATTTTGGTGGCAAAGTCGCCTCTGCGGCCAGCCGCGAATATGGTCGTGCCAATGTCAGAGCTTTGAAAGATAGTCCGCTCTTTGAGGGGCTTGATGCGGAATCACAAGTCTGGATGAGCCATGGCGACACCATCATCAATCTGCCAACAGACTATGAACTGATCGGAAGCACAGAGTCTGTGGAGGTAGCCGCATATCAACATCCCAGCCTTCCCGTCTACTGTTTGCAATTCCATCCGGAGGTGACGCACTCTACCCAGGGTGCTCAGATTCTCCATAATTTCCTGATCAAGATTGCCAGCATTCCTGCATCCTGGACCCCCGCTGCTTTTGTGGAGCAAACGGTAGCTGAGCTACAGGCAGAGCTGGGCAATGAACGCGTTATCTGTGGTTTATCCGGCGGGGTGGATTCTACCGTAGCGGCTAGTTTGATTCATCGCGCGATTGGTGATCGTTTGTATTGCATTTTTGTTGACAATGGGATTTTGCGCAAAGATGAATTTACCCAGGTTCTCAAGCATTACGAGCAATTAGGCCTCAATGTGATTGGTGTTGATGCGCGGGATCGGTTCCTGGGTGAGTTGGCTGGTGTCAGCGATCCGGAGCAAAAACGCAAAATCATTGGCCGCGTTTTCATCGAAGTTTTCCAGGACGAAGCAAATAAACTGGATGGAATTTCGTATTTGGCTCAGGGCACTATTTATCCGGATGTGATTGAAAGCGTC
>JBCBZF010000200.1:0-8084 GCA_039815525.1 Bacteroidota bacterium
CGGTGTCGGCCTGAACAATCGGATTCAGGATGTATTGTTAGACGTAAGTCAAAAGGTCATCGCAGAAGAAGCGGGAGAAGTCATTTTTGATTCTGACCTGTTTGCATTTCAGGTAGGAGGAATGGAAGTCAAGGAAGGAGGCGTCATCCGTGATGATCGTGGTCTGAGTGTAACCGCAACCGGACCGGTTATCATCGACGGGACCTTATTGGTTGATGAAGCGATGTACACCTTCGAAGATTTGGTCAGCGTTCGGGATAGCGGTAACCTTGTGCCCAACCGTGCGACCGCAGTGGTACGCTTCCTCGGTGGCCTGCGAAATAACGGCAACCTCCAACTGGCCAATAATGATGTATTTGGTGCAGGTATTTTTGATGGAGACATTCCAATTGTGGTAGGCGATCTCCTCATCCGGGATGGTGATTCCTTGATCATTGAAAACACGGCTGGCCTCTTCATTTCTGATTCGCTGGAAGGAGAAGGTCCGGATGCGGTTTTGGTCAATCGTTCTCGAATTGAGTTTGGGTCAGGTATTCAAACCTATGTCCCGATGGACCAGGGGGAGTTGGATCTATCCTTTGCAGGTAATACAGTCGCATACGTCAGCACAAGGGCGAATCAAGTGATCCGCAGGGCGGAATACATGAACTTAGAAGTCTCTGAAAATACCAAAGTGCTTTCGGACGGAAACATTAGTCTGAGGGGAAATCTGATTCTGGGTGCGGATATTAATAAGAATCCGGATCTATTTGATGCTGGCCCCATCCGCTTTATCGGTGAACAGGCCCAACAAATCATGGGAGAAGGCATCGTTCCTTCGATCGAAGTTGACAAAACTGGCGGAAGCCTTCAGGTAGTTGATGACATTGTGATCCGGGAGTCCTTCATCATGACCAATGGAATCACCAACGCCAATCCTGGTGTGATTGGCCTCCTTGGCGGAGCCACTCTGGTGGAAACCGAAGCCAGCTATGTCGCTGGTACGGTGGCTTCACAGCGCAACATTGATGCAGGTGGTGCCAACTCTTTCGGCGGAATTGGGATCAAGATTCGGGCCGCTGGCAGCCAGCCCATGGGCATTACCACCGTTTTGCGACATACAGATATGCCCGTTTTACCTGGACATATCGAGCGCTATTTTGAAATACAGCCCACAAATAATGAAAATCTTGACGCAGTGGTTGAGTTTTCCTATTTCCAGCGGGAAATTACCGGAGCAGTTGAAGCAGATCTCGACATCATGCACAGTCCCAACAACGATGGTAATTTTGAACGATTGGGTGGTCAGGTCTTTCAGGTGAGTAATTTTATCCGGAGAAGCAATATCGATGTACTGGGAACCATCAGTGTCTCACCTGTTAGTGTGGCTGTCCTCGGATATCCCAGCCCTTTTACGGAGGAGCTGAATGTCGATTATGTTGTAGAAAAAGATGAATTGGTCCGTTTCTCTCTGATTGACATGGCTGGCAGAGCCGTGGTGCGGGAAACGCTGCAGGCCAGAGCAGGTAAAAACACCTATCTGATCAATCGGCCTGACTTACGGGCGGGTATTTATTTTCTTCACATTTCCAGTAGCGACAATGAGGGCTATCGGAAAGTAGTCAAAGTCAATCCATAATTGGTCCACGATAAATGGTCATATATCCCAGAAGTCGATCCATTTGGGCTTCATAATTCGGGTCATATCTGACCCGGGCCCGAAAACGGGGTCCCAGATTACGAATCCGCCGGGTATACGGCTGTTCATTCAAACGAGTGATGAAGGCAACCAGTTCTTCATCACTCGTATGTTTTTGCCAACCTTCAAACTGGATATATAGTGCTTCCAGGGCCAGATCATTATCAGATAAAAACTCTTCGATCAGCGCCATAGCGGCTGCATCATTGCCTTTTCCAGCCGCTTCTTCCAATAAATCAGCAATCTGCTTACTGAGCCGGAAATATTTTTCCCGCACATCAATGGGCTGATCTGCCAGTAACGCCAGACCAACCCGGGTTTCCGGACTGGTCGCACCTTTGGAGGGATCATTACAGGCCCATAGGCTACATACCATCAGCGCGATGAACAGGGATCGCATCAGCTTCATATCCAATTTCTTTTGGTCAATAGAGCCTCTTTCAAGACTTTGGTTGGAAAAATAAGGATAATAGGGAGAATGCACCTGCCTCTTGGGCTCTTTTTCCTAATTTACCCCTTTCTATACCGATCGTGAAATGCTTTGAGAAGGAGGAGGGACACGGCATGCCATGTCCTTTCCATTTTCGGCATACCCAACAAAATCAGTGGTTTGAGATAAAGAAAATTTCCCACACCACTTTCATTTGAGTATACAATCTTATGATGACAGCAAAACAATCTCTGACTTTCTTGCTGGTGATGTGCTTCACCAGTATTCTTTTTGCCCAGAAAGATCAAAAAGTAAAAAGCCTTTCTCCCAAAAAGGACTATCTGATCAACATTTCAACCCGTTTTGGAGAGATGTCTTTGATTCTGTTTGACGATACGCCGCAGCACAAAAAGAATTTTGTCAAACTGGCACAATCAGGCTTTTATGATAGCACAATCTTTCATCGGGTTATCAACAAATTCATGATTCAGGGCGGTGATCCAGAATCCAAGCCCGGCGGAAAAGCCAATATGGTAGGAAGGGGTGGTCCAGGCTATACCGTTCCCGCTGAAATCACCGGCCATAAACACATCAAGGGAGCCCTGGCAGCAGCTCGACAAGGAGACAGGGTGAATCCAACCAAGGCTTCCAGTGGCAGTCAATTTTATATTGTCCACAATAAAAAGGGCACCCCACATCTCGACGGAGGCTACACTGTCTACGGTCAGATCATCAGCGGCATGGAGGTGATCGATGAAATTGCCTCTGTGAAAGTAGACCGTCGAAGAGGCAATCGCCCCATTGAACCGATTTACATGAAAATGGAGGTAGAAACCCTCAGTCGAAAGAAGATTGCCAAACGCTTTGATTATGTGTATCCTCCAACGGAAGGGGAGTTGGCAAAGCCGAGAAAAAAAGGGAAACAGAAGAAAAAAAAGAAAAATTCCCAGAAGTAGCATTCGCATTATACTGGGATCATCTTCCAATCCCATTTTGCGAACGAATCAATCGACTCGACCCGCTTGGTTCACTTGTTTTTCTGCGTACAAAATTGTCACATCCTGCAAATGCCCCTGTCAAACAGGGGTTTTTCTTTCTATCTTGACCAGATATGCCCTGGACCAATTATCATAGTCACAGCTACTACTGTGATGGCAAAGAAGCACCTGAAATGCATCTTCAAGCCGCAATTGAACAGCAATTTCATGCTTTTGGCTGTTCTTCTCATGCCCCGGTTCCCTTTGAGACAAGCTGGAACATGAAGATGGATCAGTTGGAAAAATACGCGACAGAGATACGCAGGCTACAAAGAAAATACCATTCCCAGCTTGACGTATATCTCGGGTTTGAAGTGGACTATATCCCGCAAGTAGTTGGTCCTTCCAGTCCCTGGATTCAAGTCTACCAACCAGATTATTCTGTGGGATCGATCCACTTTGTCGATACATTTCCCGATGGTACGCCCTGGGAAGTAGACGGTCGCCATCAGGTATTTCTTGACGGACTTGAACAGATTTTTCAAGGAAATCCTCAATTGGCGATAGAGCGCTATTTTGCACTGACCAGACAAATGATAGAGGAAGATTGTCCAGACATGGTCGGTCATTTGGACAAAATCAAAATCCAGGATGAAGGAGGTACTTTGTTTTCGGAAACGGCAGATTGGTATCAAAACGCAGTGCGGCAAACCCTTGCCTCTATCCGTAAAGCTGGTGTGAAAGTAGAAATCAATACCAGAGGGATGTACAAAGGTCTTTGGTCTGAACCATATCCATCGGCCTGGATCATTCGGGAAATGGCCAGCATGGATATTCCCATGGTTCTTAATGCCGATTCCCATCACCCCCGGGAAATTTCCGGCCAATTTGCAGAAGCAGCCAAGCTGCTGACAGCCTGTGGCGTAACAACATTATGGGTACTCATGGATCATCAATGGCAAGCCCTCCCCTACTCTCCAGAAGGCTATCATTCTCTGCCCAATTTGACATCCTCCTGACATGAATCGACTCCAGCAAAAACTTTCAGAAGCACACCCAATGGTGTTTTCGCTATTTGCCATTATCGCTGCCTTCTGTACATATTCATGCATGTATGCCTTTCGTAAACCTTACACTGCGGCAGCTTTTGCTGATGAAGCACCGGTTTGGGGCATGACCTACAAAAGCCTATTGGTCATCACACAAGTCTTGGGATATATGCTGTCTAAGTTTGTGGGGATCAAAGTCATTTCAGAAATGAAATCTGGTGCGCGGGCCCTGTGGATATTGGCCTTGATTGGTCTGGCTGAACTTTCCCTCCTGGGGTTTGGTTTGGTTTCAGCACCTTATAATATGATATTCCTGTTTCTCAATGGCCTTCCGTTGGGCATGATTTGGGGACTGGTATTCTCTTACCTGGAAGGTCGGAAGTTTACCGAAATCATGGGGCTGGGGCTATGCTCCAGCTTTATCTTTGCTTCAGGCATCACCAAAGATGTAGGAAAAGCACTCATGCAAGGAGGCGTTTCTGAATTCTGGATGCCAGCCGCCACCGGTTTGGTATTTGCCATTCCAGCCGTCTTTTTCATTTGGATGCTCAATCAACTGCCCCCACCAACCGAAGAAGATGTTGCCTTAAGGACTGTCCGTACACCCATGAATGGACAGGAACGTGTGGCGTTTTTCAAACGCTTTTCAGTAGGCCTGATCCTCCTGGTCACGGTCTACACCATGCTGACGGCTTATCGTAGTTTCCGGGATGATTTCCTGGCCGATATCTGGATTGATCTGCGCGGCGCCGATGCAGCCTCGGTAGACTTTTCTGCTACTGAGGTCCCCATCTCGATTGGGGTATTGCTCCTTTTGATGCTTCTGGTATTGGTCAAGGATAATATCAAAGCCCTGATGATCAACCACTTTGCCATTCTGGCTGGGGTGTTACTTGCAGGTATCTCTACCTGGGCTTTTCAAAGAGGTTTGATCAGTGATTATCTTTGGCTCTTGATGACAGGGTTTGGGACCTATATGGCCTACATTCCTTTTAATGCCATTTTATTTGATCGGATGATCGCGGCATTTCGCTATGCAAGCAATGTCGGTTTTCTGATTTATCTGGCCGATTCATTCGGCTATCTCGGCAACATTGCAGTGCTGGTTTACAAGGATTTTGGTGGGAAGGAGTTGAGTTGGGCAGAATTTTTTACGCAAATCAGCTATGCACTTGCCTTGATCGGGCTGGTGGGGATGATCCTGTCAGCCATATATTTTTTACGAAAACACCGTCTTCTCATAACCGAAACCAAAGAGCCTAAGACACCCAGCCTTTCCTGATGGCATAACGCACCAATTCCATGCTATTTTTTACCCCCAGTTTCAAAAGAATGTTTTGTCGATGAGACTCAATGGTGTATTTACTGAGGTGGAGTTTTTCTGCAATCTCTTTGGTGGTCAGACCATCTGCGATCAATTGAATGACTTCTTTCTCCCGGGTAGAAATATTGGAAAGCGCCTTTGGCTGTTGCAGGCTTTCGACAATGATTTGGGCCAGTTCCGGTGGGAAGTAATTGCCTTGTTGATGAATTTGGCGAATCGTGGTCAGCAATAACTGTTTGCCAGCATCTTTGGGTAAATATCCATTGGCGCCACTTTGTACCGCATTGCGGATAAACTGTGGCTTTTTGTGACTGCTCAACACGAGAATCTTAACCGAATTCCCTGTCTTACGGATGGTTTTCATCGTTTCAAAACCATCCATGCCAGGCATTTCCAGATCCAGAATCAATACATCAATTTCGTGTTTTGCCAGCAAGCGCATGACCTCTCCACCTTCTTTGGCTTCTCCCAAGACTTCCAGATCTTCTTCATGTTCAAGAAGGGAAAGCAGTCCCTCCCGAAACATGGTATGGTCATCAGCAAGGAGCAAAGAAATCATGTTAACGGTATTTGAATGTTGATGGTCGTACCCTGACCAGGCGTGGAATCAAGGATAATTTCTCCTTGAAGATAATCAACTCTGGCCCGAATGCTTTTTAGTCCTATGCCTTCATGTTTTTTTTTCTCTGCCTGGTTCATTCCCTGGCCATTGTCTTCCACCATGAGATTAAACATTTGCGGATGGCGATTGAGGTAAATGGTCATTTGTTGTGCTTTGGCGTGCTTGAGGACATTTTGAACAATCTCCTGGATCATGCGAAAAATCTGTATCTCCATGACAGGCTCCAAACGTTTTTCCATGCCATGGATCAGCAATTGGGCATCCAGGCTTTCATGAGACAATTCATCCACCCAATCTTGTACCGCAGACACCAGCCCAAAACGAACCAATTCTCCCGGCATTAAGTTGTGAGAGATTTGCCGAACCTGTTGCCCCAATTCTCGCAGCTCATCCAGCGTACTCTCCAACTCCTTTTCAGGCAAGCCTTTGCCTTCCAGACGCTTCTGAAGATTGTTACCGGCCAGTGCCAAACTCCCGCCAATGCTGTCATGCAGATCCTGCGCAATGCGTTTTCGTTCCGCCATTTGGGTATCCAGAATTGCTTCAATCAATTCTTTTTGCTTTTGGTTTTCAATGCGTTGACGATAAATGATAAAAGCCGCCAAAAACAGGCCAACCAGCGTCAACAGACCCAAAACCAACCAGCGGATCCAGGCGTTCCGGGCAGCGATTTTGGCTTCATTTTCCAACTTAGCCTGAGACAAAGCAAGGATTTCACGCTCTTTCTTTTCCGTTTCATAGCGGATTTCCAACTCACTGACGGCATTGCGATGTTCTTCATTGGTCAAGCTGTCATTGAGATCAAAGCCTCTGTAGACAATATCAAGGGCCTGCTCAAAATCGCCCATTGCCCCAAGAAGATCAGCATATGCGTACAATCCATCTCTCAGGATGTCGCGATTGCCCAACTGCTGGGACATGCTCAGGCCTTTGTCAAAAAACCGCTTGGCCTCAGGATAGCGGCCAAGTTTTTTGAGCACCTGCCCCACATTCTGGTAGCCGATTGCAATGGAGGCCTTGTCATCGATTCGTTCTGCTAATCGCAAACCGATCTGATAGTTTTCCAGGCATTTGTCCAAATCCCCGCTGCGCTCATACATCACCCCAATGTTGTTGTAGGCTTTTGCAAGTGCCAGGGAGTCGCCCAAAGATCTTGTAAAGGCAATGCTTTCGAGAAACCAATTCTCTGACTTTTCCATGTCTCCCTGCATGGCAAAAAGGATTCCCATGTTGCCACGGGCACGAATGCCTTCCCGGGTATTTTTCCCCTGATCAGCAGCGGCCAAAGCCAGTTCAAGGTATTTTTTTGTTTGCGGCCAGTCTTGAAGTGAAATGTATACCCGCGCCATCCCATTGTATACCGCTGCCAGAGCTCTGTCTTTTTCTGGTTCGAGGCAGTGATCCAGGGCTACGAGATATGCCTGAATCGCCAATTCATGATTGCCAAGGAAATAGTGGCAGCTACCTCTCATTGTATTTAACTGACGGATTTGTGCATCAGTTAATAACGTTCCATAATTCAGCGCCTCATCACATGCCGACAGACTGGAATAATAACGATGCTGTTCCAGGCGGTTTTTGGCAAGCGCCAGGGAGTAGCGAACTGCTTTAATCGGTTGGTTGGCAACCAGCATCCCCGCCTGCTCGAGCCATTGCTCAACTGAATCACGGTTTTCAGCCCCTTCTTTCTCAGCCCATACCAGTAAACTATCCAGGGGCGCCAGCTGTGAAGTCAGGCTATCAGTTTCAAGAGGGTTTCCTGGTGTTTGGCAATGGCTTGCTTCAAAGCAGCACAAAAGAGCAAGAAAAACTGCAAGTCGAAGGGATACAAACGCGTGCATGTACCATGAATCTAAAAGTGATGCATCAATCCGTGCAAACAGATGCCTGGCGATGTTTCCATTCTTCCGGCTCGAATTGTATGATATGCAAAAAAGAGAACGCTATCTTCTCCAAACTATTCAACTTCAACCTGATGGTAAAGTTAACAGCTCTTGACAATTA
>JBCBZF010000309.1:0-6864 GCA_039815525.1 Bacteroidota bacterium
ATCAAGTGAACTTTTTCCCATCCAGTGAAGGATACCCTCGACCACGAACTCAAAGCAATCTGTTCGTTTGACTTAAGTGCCATTTTCCAGGATTTAACAGGGTCGGTGGCTTTTACCGCCGTCTTCCGAGAGTATGGCGATTATCCGGCTGATCATTGGTACAATGAATTCTGCAAAGATTATATCCGTGGGTTTACCCTTCAGGATGATGGTAAACTTCAACTTTTAGGTTCAAAGGAATTGTTTGGATGCTCCACTGCCTACCAGACATATAAAGATAGAGAGAAGCGTGATTATCAAAAGGCGAAGGTGGCTTTTCAGACCAAAGGAGAAATAGAATTGGGGAAAATGCTTACCTCCAGGAACCTGATTCGTCAGTTGGGTAGCCAGCCACGATGGATTCAGTCTGATGAGACGCCAAATGTAAAAGACATTCGATTTATCGGTCAGATGGATAGCGGGAGATGGATAGAGGATGGGCCATATCTGTTTTTATTCATTGATCCTGAAAATAAAATTCTATATCAGGTAGAGCAGTTTTAGGAGAAGGCGCCCTGGTTTCTCTTCCCTTTCCAAAATCCCAGCATCTTCTCAATGTGATCCTCCACACTGAGTCGATGCAGCTGTGCAAAGTTATCCGGCACTTCCCAGACTTCGGACCGAATGCGCCAAAGCGCATCCATCCAGTCTGCCAGCTTGAAGCTGTCTACCACGATTCCATCCTTATCTGAGATCAACTCTTTGGCGCCTACCCGATGAGAGACCACCACTGGCGTCCGGCAGCAGAGTGATTCACTGATGATTTGCCCAAATGGCTCGTACAGTGCCGGATGTATGGTACAATCCGCCAGAGCATACCATTCAGAGGGGTCTTTCTGAAATCCCAGAAAGTCTACATTGGTGAGTCCTGGGTCCAGGCTATCTGGACCATTCCCCAATACCAGGAGGCGAAAGTCCCCTGGTAACTCCGCGAAGAGTTCATATAAAAGCGGCAGTCCTTTACGTGCATGATCAGCCGATACAAACAGGCAAACGGTTTGGTTCCCGTCAATACCATGTTTCCGGCGCAGTTCGTGTTTTTTCTCCTTTAGCTGAGGATAAAAGCGCTCCGTCTGCAAGGGAGGAAAAAGGATGGCAACCTTTTCAGGAGGTACACCATAATCCTCAAGCAATTCTTCTCGAATTTGACTGGAAGCTGCCAGCACCACTTCTGATGCTTGGTAGGAATCTGCATCCATTTTGGTCGGGAGGGCATCTTTCCACCAGCGATATCTACGGCCCAAGCCACGCAAATAGCCGGTATGGGTAGCCGGGGCCAGCACTGCATGCTGGCAGCTGTTGCGGCCAAGCGACAGCACAAAATCAAGGTCATGCTTGCGTACTTCCCGGCAGACTCTTTGGTTAAAGGCCCGCATCCGTAAGTAGAATAACTTAGGCGTCCAGCCAGCAGAGACAAAGACTTTGTGCGCGCCTTCCGGGACCTGATAGTTGTCCCGATCACGGCCATGGAAAACGTATACCTCGTCCCCACGCTTCAGAAAAGCCTGGATATAATTGCGCATACGGGTTTCCAGCCCACCGCGGTGTCCCAATGTATAATGAATCAGTCCAATCCGCATCAGACCGCTTGGAACTGATAGGCGCGCTCGCTCTTGCCTTCGTAGAAGTTGATGTAAGCTTGATTCACCACCCGATTGCCACCTGGAGTGGGATAATCACCAGAGAAATACCAGTCGCCCAGGTGATTGGGAATGGCTTTGGCCAGATTCTCCAATGGCTGATAAACAATTTCGACTTCTCGCTTCAGATGCTTGGGCGTAACGATGCGGGTAATTTCGGCTGAGATTTCTTCTTCTGTAAATGGTTCGTAAATCTCTTTGACCACATTGCGCTCGTGCATGCTGTCTTCTTTCCGCATCGCAACAATCTTGCGATAAACCCGGTGAATTTCGTCTTCCAGTCCGCGGGACTTCAGCAGATTGATCGCCGCCTGGAAAGCCACCAGCTTTTCAATCTGGGACATATCGATGCCGTAGCAGTCCGGGTAGCGGATTTGCGGCGCGGAAGATACGATCACAATCTTTTTCGGCTTGAGACGATCAAGAATGTGCAAAATGCTCTTCTTCAAGGTGGTACCCCGCACGATAGAGTCATCGATACAGACCAGATTGTCAACATCGGTATTGACAATGCCACGGGTGATGTCATAGACGTGGGCCACCAAATCATCGCGTGAAGAATCATCTGCGATGAAGGTCCGCATTTTGACATCTTTGATGATCACTTTGTCTACACGTGGACGCATATTGATGATGCGGCGCAGGTCTTTTTCCTTGGCTTTGGGACCAAGTTGTTGTATCCACTCTACTTTCTGAGAGTTGATGTATTGTTCCAGTTCTTTGACCATGCCCCAGAATGCACTTTCGGCAGTATTGGGGATGTAGCCAAAAACGGTATTGTCCAGATCGTGGTTGATGCTTTCAAGCACCTTCGGAACGACCTGTTTTCCCAACTCTTTTCTTTCCTTATAAATGTCAATGTCTGAACCGCGGGAGAAACAAATCCGTTCGAAAGAACAACTCAGTTTCTTACCTGGCTTGGTAAAAGATTTGATCTTGATTTGGTTGCTCCGGCTTTTGACACTAATGATATGGCCTGGCTCCAACTCGGAAATGTCCTGGGGACGTAAGTTGAAGACAGTGCTAATGGTCGAACGCTCTGAGGCCGCGACCATGAATTCATCATTCGAGTAATAATAGCAGGGGCGAATACCATTGGGGTCCCTAAGAATAAAGGCATCGCCGTTTCCGACCATGCCTCCAATGACGTACCCCCCATCCCAGACCTTGGCAACATTGCGCATGATCTTGGGCATATTGAGGTCGGCGGAGATCAGTTCGGCAATTTCGTTGCGGGTGTAGCCCTGTTTCTTAAACTTCTCGTAGAGATGTTCATTGGCGACATCCAGGAAATGGCCCATTCTCTCCAGAATGGTTTCGGTATCAGTTTGGTGAAGAGGGTGTTGTCCCAGTTCAACCAACTTCTGGAAAAGATAATCGACATTGGTCAGATTAAAGTTTCCAGCTAAGGCCAGGGCTCGGTTTTGGTACACATGGGTCCGCACCACCGGGTGGCAGTGGCTAATGCTGTAGGAACCATGCGTGCCATAACGAAGATGGCCAAGCATCACCTCTCCTGCGTAAGGAAAGTTCTGCTTCAAAAACTCAGCTTCCTGAAAATCTTCAGGATGCTTGGCTTTAAAAGCAGCAATGTCCTGATCAATCTCCTTAAAGAGATTGGTCCAGGGAGAAGTCTGATTGTTGCGTTTACGGAAAAGATAAGGACGCCCAGGTTTGACGTTTAGCTTAACGGTAGCCAATCCGGCTCCATCTTGCCCCCGGTTCCGCTGTTTCTCCATGAGGAGATACATTTTGTTTAGCCCCCAAAGTGCGGAACCATACTTCTCCTGATAGTAATCGAGGGGTTTGAACAAACGAATGAGGCCTATGCCGCACTCGTGTTTGATCTGATCGCTCACTGTTTGAAGATTATGACATCTGGCTGACGACACGAAAATACACAATGATCGCGAGATATTTTTCCACAGCCATGTGAATTACTTTCATTTTGGCGTAAACTTGTATGCAGAAAGATGAATTTCGTACAAGTTAAAGACAAACGTTTCAAGCTCTATCTCTCTGAAAAAGAGATTCAAAGCCGCATTGATCTTCTTGCTGAGGAAATCAATGCCGCTTATTTCGGGAAGAAACCTCTTTTACTTCCAATCCTCAATGGAGCATTTTTGTTTGCCGCTGACCTGATCCGTCGCCTTACAGTAGAGCCCGAATTACAGTTTCTGGCGATCTCCAGCTACGAAGGCGGCATGGAGAGCAGCGGAAAAGTACGCTCCCTCATAGGTTTGGACCGAAATATTCAAGATCGTCACATTTTGTTCATCGAAGACATTGTCGATACCGGGCATACCTGCGACTATCTCCACGAATCATTTGCAAAAAAGGGTGCGGCCTCCATCAAGATGGCCAGCCTGTTGTATAAGCCCGAGAGCTTTGTAGGTACCCATAAGCCCGATTTTGTGGGCTTTGAGATTCCTGCTGATTTTGTGATTGGTTATGGACTGGATTATGATCAGGCAGGACGGGAATTACCAGCGATTTATACGCTGGCGTAATCCCAACAGCTTTTGAAAAGCTGTTGGGATTGAAGCCAATCAACGGCGCCGCTGCTCATCCACCCTTTCATAGGCCTCAATGATCTGTTTCACCAGGCGGTGGCGGACCACATCAGAGTTTTGCAGACGGATAAAGCCAATTCCCTTGATGCCTTTGAGAATCTTCATGGCCTGAACCAGACCGCTCCGCTGCCGGGACGGCAGGTCAATCTGCGAGTCATCACCAGTGATGATCACATTGGAGCGCTCGCCCATCCGGGTAAGAAACATTTTGATCTGCATCTCGGTGGCATTTTGGGCTTCATCCAAGATGATGAAAGCATTGTTCAGGGTACGTCCCCGCATAAATGCCAGCGGCACAATTTCGATGATGTTATTGGCGAGATAATACTTCAATTTCTCGCTGTGAATCATGTCCTCCAGCCCGTCGTACAGCGGACGGAGATAAGGGTCGACCTTGTCCTTCATATCACCAGGCAAAAAACCAAGACTTTCCCCTGCATCCACTGCCGGACGACAGAGAACAATCTTCTTGACTTGCTTGGCTTTCAGCGCCCGTACAGCCATCGCGACAGCGATGTAGGTTTTGCCCGTACCAGCCGGACCAACCGCAAAAATGATGTCATTTTTCTCTGCGGCCGCAACGATCTTCCGCTGTCCTTTGTTTTTGGGTTTGATGGTCAGACCACCGCTCCCGTGGACCAAAACGGTGTCAGATGAGGCCATCGGAGTTTCAGCTTCTGCCTCCGCAGTATCGGGTACCAGAATCTCCGTGAAGCGATTTTCCGAAATTCGACCTTTGGCCCGGATTTCATCGAAAATTGCGTCCAGAATCGACTTCAGTTTTTCGATTTTCCCTTCTTCCCCTTTGACCTTCAGTTCATCCCCGCGGGCCACAAATTTCACTTCCGGGAAGCCCTGCTCAATCTGTTGCAGGCGCAGATTGTTTACGCCATATACTTCCAGGGGGCTTACATCTTCAAGTAGAAAAGTATGTTCGATCAAATGTGTTGAATTTTATGGTTGTATGAAAAGTAGCAGGTTTGAGCGGGGAAAACAAACCTTCGGTAGATTAGGCATACGGAGGAAAGCTGTTTGGGTTGGAGTGATGGTCCAATGCCCTCAAGCAAATCTGTCATGGGTATAAAAATCTAATGTGCGTATACCAGACGGCAGCTTTGGTATTGATTTGCAGAAGGAGAATGTATAATATGCCAATGGATCTGCGAAAGGCGCGTAGTCCCATCAATATGGCCATTATCACCCTGACCTCGGACCTTGGCGACAGCAGCCACTATCCCGCCGTCATAAAGGGCGTGATCCTTTCGTTGTTTCCCGCAGCGAACATCATCGATGTCACGCATAACGTCAACAGTTTTGACATCATGCAAGCTGCCTACGTCGTCAAGCACACTTTGAATGCCTTTCCACCGGACAGCATTCATATCATTGCCATTGATCCCGAAAAAACTGATACCCAGACTGGCCTGGTTGTCAGGTACCAGGACCAATGGCTGGTCGGTCCAGACAATGGTGTCATGAGCCTGATTTGTGAAGGTCAAGAAACCCAATGTGTGACCATTGAGAATGAAGGTCTACTGCGCCAGAATTTTCCACGATCCTTCAGGGCGGCCTGGGCATTTGCGCCAACCGCCGCATTTTTGGCGTCTGGCGGTACCGCCGAAGAAATAGGGCCAACAACTGCCATGCGCGACCTGCGCTGGGGTGAGCCGTCCTATACAGACAATTGTCTCCGGGGAAAAATCATCCACATTGACAAGTTTGGCAATGCCATCACCAATATTGACAAACCGGGATTTTTGTCTCTTAAACAAGATCGCCGATTTGAGATTTTCATCCGCAATGTGCGCCTGCGACGGATTGTTACCACCTACTCCGATGTCGCTAAAGCAGATGCACTTGCCATTTTTGGCGAAAGCAGTATGCTGGAAATTGCCATGCGTGAGGCCTCAGCCGCAGAACTTCTGGGCCTAAAAGTACATGATATGATCACGATTGAGTTTAGCTGATCTGATCAACCACCACGAGGACGTGTACCAGTAGCACTCTTGCTACCACTTTTGGAAGAGCTCCCTACTTTGGGCATGGTCCGGCCAGTTCTTTTGTTTCCACTCCCACCTCCTTTTTCATCCTCATCCACCTCAGCATCTTCGTCATCCAAAGGGTCTTTCTCATCCTCGAGTGGCGTTTTCTGCCTTTTGGTATCCTCGATTTCGAGATCAGAAGCATCATCTTCCTCCATGTCTTCATCAATCAACAGATCTAATTCATCTGTTTCCTTCTCAGGCTCTTCGAATGGCTCACTGGTGATGACTTTGGCAAGCAGTGCCTGATTGGGCTTTTTGCTACCGAAATGTTTTTGACGAAGCCTTTGCAAATAATCGTAGACGCTTTGCGTCAGAATCAAGTCATTTTTCATCCGGCGGGCAGAGGTAACAAAGGCGGCACTGTTTTTATACTTCAGGACTTTCGAACAATACATGCTGATCACATAGGTATTGTAACGAAAAACCAACTTTACCTCCGGTACAAAACATTCCGGACCATAAAGTGGCTCCTCTTCGTAGATGAAATCAGAGAGATAATTGATCGTGTCCTCAAATGCGTACTGAATGGAGACTCGCTTTTTGTCAAACTTCGTGGTATAACAAAGC
>JBCBZF010000270.1:0-7273 GCA_039815525.1 Bacteroidota bacterium
CTCCGGGCTGTCAATGCTGCTGGGATACAATCCGATGACAAAAGCTTGTTTCGCTCGCAAATGTGGTTGGGTTTCGGTGTCTCGTCCAAAGCCCCAAACGGTCATCCCATCAGTGCTCGCATGGCTTTCTTTCTGATTACCGAGATAAGAAATAATACCTGGGTATTCATCCGGACTGAGATGAAGCATGTAGAAACAACGATTGGTGGTTTGTGTACCAGCGTACATCCAATCAAACTGTCCTTTCAGAATATCTCCTTTATAGAAATTGTACTCCTGCTTGAGTGGGCCATCCTGATTGGTGCCAAAATAGGACTGCTCAGGCGCGTACCGACCTCCGGGTGTTCCTTCATACAGAAACCAATATGCCCTTTCAGGATCAGCTTTTTCGACATCAAGGCGCGCATCCTGATCACCGAACGTCCAGCGCCAGCGCCATTTTCCACTCAGGGATTCTGACACGATTGTGTTACCATCGAGGTACGAGCGGCATTTTTGGTGTCCGGGATGTCCAGCTCCATCATCCACGCCCTGGTAAACCAGGTTGGGCAGTCCGCGAAAAGAAGAGGCAGCACTTGCAGGATAATTTCCCCATGGTGTACGTTTAAAGCCTATCCAATCATTTCCATCCTCATCAATGATTCGGGAAAAGCCACCACCTACTTTATCATAATAGTATGTAGCCGCAGCAGTTTTGACCACAATATGCGCGGTGCCTTCGTATTGGCATTCGTAGCTAGTAAGCGGTGTCGATGGCTGATTCATGCTCTTGATCCTGACCATGATTCCAGGCCATTGTACCTCCATTCCGTGGACCATTTCCCCCTCTATTAAAGGCGTTTGTAAGGTGCGGAGCAAGTTGGAGCCTTGTTTAAGAGCCTGCGGAGACAAAGGCAAGTTGTATTCAAAATATTCATAGCAAGGCAGACCGGTAGTATCAGGAACGAGGATGCTCGTTCCATTCAGATCGATACCATTTTGATAACAAGGACTCCAACTGCGCCAATATGCATTTGCGACTTGGGTCAGGCTGTCTTCCAGCAGAAATTGCTCTGCAAATTCACCTGAGCGGGTAACCCAAAAGGCGGGTTGGTGATACGGTTTTAGAATGCGAATGTGTTGCTCCCGGTGAGAAAGAGACAGATTGTCGATGGACCGGGTCATGATGGACAGGCCATCTTTGGTCATGATGCGCCCCATCAGAGAAATGGGATGAAACTGGTCGGCCAGTTCATGTGTGTCCCAGATCAGGTGAACGGAATCTGCTTCCATTCGACCGATGTGGTGCTGCCAATCAGCCTGATGAGCAGCATATTGCCATTGACGATATATCCCGTCGCCCTGCCAGTTGATCTCTTCATACAAACCCATTACGTCAACTGCCTGAATTGCGGCCAGATGAGGACTTTGAAATTCCAGTTTTTGAGACGCTTGAATCTCTTCTCCAGACTGGATCCCTGCCAGTTGCCCATTGATATCCGTTTTCTCTTTCCCATAAAAAATCCGCAGACTCACAGCATAAATGATATTTTGGGGCCAATTCCAGGGATGCTGTTCATCGACTTTCAGCCGGAAAGTCACATCTTTTCCAGATAGCATATCCAAGGGCACCGCTACCCTGGCCTGATGATGAAACAGATAATTCTCGGCGGAATCAGGCAGGCTGGCAGGTGGGTGAAGAGGCAACCAATTCTCCTCATTCAATTGAATCTGCAGACCGGTGGTACCCTCATGAGACTGTAGCCGTTCAACCAGCAATTCTGCCCGAATCGCCTGATCCAAATCCAGTGCATCTGTGAGACGAATGTTTCCGTCCTGATGAAGTTTCTTCGGAAAGAAATCAGGATAATCTGCATAATGATACTGCCCCCCTACACGTAAAAAATCTTCCTTCATCCCTTTTCCAGGTCGCCAACTGTAATCGCGAAACACATCGCCAGATCGAAGCGGCTCCAGTTCTTGATTACGCCAGACATGCATCCAACGATAATTGTCCCAGGCTGCCCCGATGATATCCAGATCGCCGTCTTGATCAAGATCAAGCCATTGAGCGCCCAAATGATTTTCAGGTCCGGTATCCAGAATATGCAGATTGAATCGGGCAGATCCATCATTTTGCCACAGTTGTAAGGCTCGTTTGTCACCTTTGTGTTCCGCCGTCAGGATATCAAGATCGCCATCATGATCAATGTCTGCTACATCAAGATTGTTGGTCGAATACTGCGTTACCAAGTGGTTTTTGTGCCATTGCTGCTGCGCGGTTTGGGAGAAAAACCAAACATTCGCATCCGGCTCTTTGCCTGGATAGCGTTCTTCGGTGATGATGATATCCGCCTGCTGATTACCATCCAGGTCGGCGATTGCGACACGATCGATGGGATGGTCTGTTGATCCGATGACGCGATCTTGCCAAAGCTCATTGACACTGCCAGGGTTTTCAAACCAGATCAATATACTGGGTTCGCTTTCCCCTTCTGGCCTCCTGCCACAAGCAATATCGAGGTCGCCATCTCCATCAATATCCCCTACGCCAATGCCTTCGTCAGATGTATTCTGGCCAATTAAATGAGTAGGCCACTCATCCACCAAATCCACATCAGCGGGAATCTCAATCATGTAGACATTCCCGTTTCCTGCAATCAGCATTTCTGGCTTGCCGCCGGCGATGATGTCCGCCTTCTCAAATCCCTGACTGTTGATGTGAGTCGTAGCAGGTACCGTAGCGATTCGTTTCCGACGGTAACGGGTGCCCTCTGCATTGATGGCTTCATACCAAAAAACATCCGGCAGAGCCATGGCGATCAGATCGGCATAGGCATCCCCATCTACATCAAGGATAAACAAACCATCTACATTATCATCAAGAACACTCCTTCGCCACGCACCACTCATATCACCTCCAGGATTGTGATAGATATATCGACCAGACAAAATATCCAGATTTCCATCTCTATCCAGGTCCCCGGCGTCAAGTCCAAAATACCGCAACCAATCAGGGGGCTGCCAGTCTCCCCATTTTTGTTTATTGCTGTCAATGGCGATATAGGAAAAATCAGGAACCCCAGAATCTTGTCCCAAGATAATTCCCGGAAAGATGATCAAGACAAGGATATAGCAGATCGGCTTCATCTGGAGGTATTTAAGGAGGAGTGAGAAGGGAGCGGTTCAGACGAAGGAAAAGATGCCGTCTGGGTCCAGCCACCATCGATAACCAGGGTATGACCGGTGATATGATGTGCGGCTGGTGAGAGGAGAAAAAGCGCCGCTTCTGCTATGTCATTTGGCTGAGCCACTTTTCCAAGTGGAATCAATTCCTGCCAGTGAGCGACATAATCCGGATCATCTTCCAGAGTACGTTTTGTGAGGGTTGCTCCTGGCGCCAGCGCATTGACCGTGATACCAAAAGGTGATAATTCTCCTACCAACGAACGAGCCAGCATTTGCAAAGCGGCTTTTGACATGCTGTAAGCGGCCAAATTGGGGTATGGCTGAAAACCAATGTTGGAAGACATGAGTAAAATCCGACCGCCTTTCCCTTGCAGACGCATCTGTTTTGCGGCAGCCTGTGCAAGAAAGAAGCTACCTCTTAGGTTCAATGCCATCAGATTGTCAAAGTCTTCTGTATCAACTTCCCAAAATGATCCAAAATGTGTCCTACCGGCATTGGCAATACATATATCGAGTCGACCAAAACGTTTTATACAAGCCGCAACCAGATTTCGTATGAGAGAAACACAAGAGCCATCGCCTGGCATACAATGTATCTGGTACGCTGGATATTCCCGCTGGATGGTTTCAAGTCGGACAGGGTCCAGATCGTTGATGACTACTTTGGCGCCTTGTTGGCACAATTGAAGCGCGATGGCAAGGCCAATACCACTTCCTGCGCCCGTGATAAGGGCTACCTGATCCCGAAAAGGCTGGTTCATGAATCGAAACTAGCAAGCCTGAATCAAAAAGCATGTCACAGAGTTTGTCATTTATCATACTAAATTTCCATTTTTTGCCTCTGGTCTATCATTATCAGATTAAATAATACTAATATGATGTCATGAAACCCATTTTGGAGAAAGTTACCACAGCTTCATATGCTTCTTTTGCCTTAAAAGAAGATATCCTGCCACACATCGAAATTGGGTGGCACTTTCATCCTGAATACGAACTCACCCTGATTGCTGAAAGCCATGGACAGCGTTTAGTTGGCGATCACATTGCCAATTTTGAAGCAGGGGATGTGCTCCTGATTGGGCCGGGACTGCCACATTTTATGCGAAATGACCCAATTTTTTATGAAAAACGACCGCATATGTACTGCCGGGCCATAGTTGCTCATTTTGAAGAGGGCTTTCTGGGTGAGTCCTTTTTCCACATTCCTGAATGTCAGTCCATTCATCACCTCCTGACGGAAGCAAAACGTGGCATTCATGTTTATGGGGCAAGTGCGGTGGAAGTAGCCCAACAAATGGAACAACTATTAGGTAAAAGGGGATTGCAGCGCGTTTTAGGTTTACTGGACATTTTGTCCAGAATCGCAAGCAGCAGAGAACGGCGTTGCCTGGCGTCGAGGGGGTTTACCCAAACCATGCGCCCGGCGCATGAATCCAAAATTGGGGAGATATTCCAATATGTTTTTACACATTTTCCGGAAGACCTGAGTGTGCGGAAAGTTGCACAGCAGGTATCGCTCAGTGATGTAAATTTGTGCAAACTCATCAAACGACACACCGGTAAGACTTTCTCACAAACACTCAATGAAGTACGTATCGGCCATGCATGCCGATTGTTGATCGAGCAAGATTTCAGCATCACTGAGATTGCATTTAGCTGTGGCTACAGCAGCCCATCTTATTTCAACCGTCAATTTCGTCTCCAACTCGGTCTCACCCCAAAGGAGTATCGTCAGCAGGTATTGTGGGGCGAAAAACCAAAAACCTAACGGAAACACCAAATGGTATTGCCGTTAGGTTCACGTGAATGAGATTAATGGATCAGTCTATATCTTCAAAACCTTCAATTTTTCCCTTTTTTGCGTCTTTTTTGAGCTGATCATTGGCGTAAATGGCGATCTCAACCCGTCGATTGGAAGAGCGGCCCGTTTCGGTTTCATTGTCCGCTACAGGTTGTTCCTCTCCAAAGCCCATAGACGCAAGTCTGGTTTCATCCACCCCTTTTGACTTTAGATAGGAAAAGACCGACTGCGCACGCTGTTCGGACAGTTTCTGATTATATTCCGGAGATCCTTTTGAATCCGTATGTCCAGTCAGGAGAATGTTGGTCTCAGGATAATTGTTCATGGTGTTGGCCAGATCCGCCAGATTGGTTTTGGTGGCACCCTTCACTGTAGAGGAATTATAGTCAAACAGCAATCCAGAGTCAAAGGTGATCAGAATCCCCTCTCCTACTCTTTCCACTTTGGCGCCATCCAATTCTTCCTCAATTTCCTTGGCTTGTTTGTCCATATAGCGTCCAATCAATAAACCGGCTGAACCACCTACGGCTGCGCCAATGATCGCACCCAAAGCGGCATTTTTCTTTCCGCCGATTAGACCGCCAATCACTGCGCCGGTTCCGGCACCGATGGCACCACCTTTTACGGCATTGCTGGTCTTACAACCGATCTGGGCGACCATCATGGCCAAAATAAGGGTAAAGGACAGGTGTTTGTGAAGTGTCTTTTTCATGTTTCGCGATTTGATGTTCATGTGAAAGAAAGGTAGGAAGTATCGCTTACATGAAGATATGGATTTGACGCAGATGTGACCCCAAAGTCACCCTGGCACAAGGCGCAAAAAGTCTTCTGTCTATTTTGCTTTCTTAGACGATTTCGATCCTTGCAGCAGCCAGTTTCCAATTGTAAGCACAATAGAGAAGATGATAGCAGGAATGAGACCGCTAACGGCAAATCCGTCCAGTAAAGCTCCAGCCGCCATCACCATCAGACCATTGATAACAAGGAGAAACATCCCATGTTTAAGGATGGTAATTGGCAATGTAAGGAAAGTGAGGACTGGCTTGACCAACCAGTTGAGGAGCCCCAAGACAGCACCGGCAATAATAGCTGAAAGGTATCCGTCTACGGCTACGCCATCCAGGAGGTAGGCGCCGATGTAGACCAGAAAACCATTGATGATCAAAGAAACAACTAAACGGGACATATGTCTGAAGTCTGATTGGGTTATGTTTATGAAAAGATAAGAAATTGAAGCAATAGTTGTTAAGTACTCTGTTTTTGTAAAGCAAAAATGGGCAGCTGATCTCTGGAAACATTGACATGATGGTCCGCAATGTCCAGGGTGCGAATTGGGAATGGGATATTGATGTCAGCCTGATCATAGGCCTCTTTGATTGCAATGATGCCTTCACTCACTGCTTCCATGTATTTTGCCTGATCTGAAGAAAGATGAAAACGAATCCAATAGAAGACTTCCAGGTTGATGGAGCTGTCTCCAAACTCTTTGAAAAATACCTGAACATCTTTCCCTTCAGATAGCATATCAAGGGTGGAGATGGCATCTCTGGTAATCCGCTTAACCTCCCGAAGGTTTGATTCGTATCCGACCCCTACTGACAGACGAATTCGTCTGGCGCCAGTGGTGAAAATACGCATGGCGTTTTGATAAATGTCTTTGTTGGGGATAATGATTTCCTGTCCGTCTAAAGAGCGGATCACCGTAGCCCGCAGCTTGATCGACTCTACCTTTCCCATGAAGTCATTGGTTTCAATCATGTCTCCAATTTGAAAAGGCCGTCTGGTGGCAATGAAAATACCAGAGAGGAAGTTGGCTGTTATATCCTGAAAGGCAAATCCAAGTGCCAAACCAATGATCCCGGCACCAGCTAATAGAGAAGAGACGGCCTGGTCAAGATGTAATATGCTGAGAGACACAAATAATCCGAGGGCAATGATTGTGATTCTGATCACAGTCGCACCAAGCTGACTCAGACTGGTGCGCTCCGGGGTTACCCTGTCCAGGATATTTTGGCTAATGCGGTTGACGATTTTAGAGACAAAAACAAACAGTAACAAAACGATGACCGCTACCAGAAAATTCGGGAGCATCAGGACCAGCGTTTCGAACCAACTGGTGAGTTTGTCTAATAGTTTATGAATGGTTTCGGTGATCGTATTGTCGAACATAATGGATGGGAAATATTGGGTACAGGAAAAGTAAACTAACCAGAGAGAGAGGTGAAAAAATGGCCAGGTCTTCCGACCTGACCGATGACACACCCTCCCCCGCTATTTCGTTGCTCCGTCAATCTCCTCCTTTGC
>JBCBZF010000516.1:0-5138 GCA_039815525.1 Bacteroidota bacterium
CGCAAGAATCAAAGAATCCGTTTGTCCACAGAAGCTAGAAAAGAAAAAAACAAGGTGTATCACGCTATGGCTACCGTGAAACAAGCCCAAGCCGATTTTACTAGACCACTGATAAGCAGGAGAAGCACTGACGTGCCGAAACTTTTGATTCGCCCAGCTTTTCCAGCTTTTCTTCGGGATTGACATGCTTTGGGTCTGCTTTTCAAGCAGGATTTGAGTTCGCTTGGCATTTGCGAACCGATTGACCAGAATATCATCATCTCCAGACAATCTTTCTTTGAAACTGAAGAAACCCCCATGATTCAAAAAGAAGGACTTTGTGTAAGCCAGGTTCCGCCCCACAGCCATATACGGCCAACCCAATGTTGCAGCACCTATGTATTGGAAGGCTGTATAGAAGGTCTCAAATTGAATGATGCGATTCAATAAGCTCAGATCAGATGCATATTGCCCAATCCCAATGAGTACGTCATCCGATAACCTCCATTGCCCTAAAATCGATGATAAATAAGCTGTATCCATCCAGCAATCAGCATCTGTCAAAACCAGATATTCATATTGAGCAGATTGAATTGCCTGTTGTAGGGCCCATTTTTTTCCAGCCCAACCGTCAGGGGTGTCATCAATCTGGAGATATCTGAGGCGTGCGTCTTTTTGAGAAAAAGATTCTACGATTTGTTTTGATTGGTCTGTACAACGGTCAAGTGCAATGATGATTTCGTAGGAAACATCGGTTTGGGCCAGCCAATGAGGAAGGTGTTTCCTTAAATTTGTTTCTTCATTATGTGCAGCAATGATCAACGATACTGGTCTCAGGGTACCAGAAGATCTCTTTACGGTTTTGTGGCGCAGGATGCCCACTGCCAGGCAAAGTTGCAGACAGAGATACAGAAAAGAAAAGAATGCGAGCAAAAGCGCAATCATTCATGATAAATCACTTCAAGCAGGGTTTGGCCGACTGCCTGTAAAGTTTTCGGATCAATGACGGACAAATCATCCCCATGCGTATGCCAATGCCTGAAGAATCCGCCTCGTGGGGGCAAATGGATGATGTCTATGGTCGGTATTTGAGCGATTTGGTTGACGTACACGTGATCATCCGTAATACGTTCTCCGCGCCGCTGCACAAAATAATTGCTATAGCCGAGTTTGGCCGCCGCTGCCCATACCTTTTGCACAACATTGGGCGCAAAGGCCATAGAATATCCTTCTTTCGGGAATTGGGCATTTTCAGCCCCTACCATATCAAGGTTGATCCCATAGAGCGCCTGATAGCTTGCTTTGTGCTTCGTTTTCGACCAATATTGGGAGCCGAGCGCATAGGAGCCCTGCGCCTCAGGAACGCCATAGTCCTCAATGTCCCAAAGGATAAGGTCGACGCCAATGGGAGCAGGCGTTTCCTGCATGATCCGCGCAATTTCTATTAAAATCCCTACCCCACTGGCACCATCATTCGCACCCAGGATGGGATCGTTTTTTCGATTGATATCTGAATCTTGATCTGCCCGTGGCCGAGTATCCCAATGCGCACTCAGGAAGATACGGTTGGCCCGATCTGGTCGGAAGGACGCAATAATGTTGCGCATATTGAGCACATTCCCATCGTGGGCAGGTACGCGATCTTTTTGCTCAGTGACAGTCGCACCAAAAGACTTCAGTTTGGCAACCATCCAGTCGCCACAAGCCTTGTGGGCGGCGGAGTTGGGTTCCCGTGGGCCAAAGTCTACCTGTTTTTTGACATAGGCATAGGCAGAATCTTTATCGAAAAATGGGACCAGGATATCTTTCACGGTGGGTGAATTGGTCTGGATTGGCTTTTTGTCCGTGCCTTCCCCACAGGCAGCAAAAAGCAGTACCATCGGCAGCAACAGGCAAAAAAAGTGGTAAGGTTTATGATTCATAGTACCATTCTGTGCCTTCAGCACTGTCTTCTAGCTTTATTGCCAAATTATGCAAATTGTCACGAATCAGGTCTGCTGTACCCCAATTTTTTTCCTTGCGAGCAGTGGCACGGATCTCAATGATCATTTTCATCAGTCCATCAACTACATCAGCCGAAGAATCTTCGCTTGCTTCCACTTTGATTCCCAGCCATTTTTCGAGTACCCGATAGAAATCCAGCTTGAATTGGTTCAATGTTTCCGGTTTGACTGACAGTGCGAGAGTCTTTTCTGCAAATAACTGATTGACAGCCGGCAATGCATCAAAGATACGCGCAATTACCCTGGCTGTATTGAAGTCATCGTTCATGTAGCCTTTGGCGTCAGTCAGGAAGCTGCTGAGGTTTTGCTCAAATTCATCATTCAGAAGCACGGATCGTCCTTCAGATTGAACGGCGTCCAGGCGCTTGGCCGATTCTATGATCCGTTTCAGGGCTTTTTCTGATGCTTGAAGCGCCTGGTTTGAAAAGTCCAGGGTACTCCGATAGTGAGCTTGCAGAATAAAAAACCGGATTGTCATCGGATCGTAGGCCTTCTCAAGGAGGTTTTCCTGTTTGACTTCTGAAAAATGATAGCCTTTGAAAAAAGCCTCGAGGCTGATTGCATTGCCAAGTGATTTACCCATTTTTTGCCCTTCGTAGGTAATCATATTATTGTGCAGCCAGTATTTGGCTTCATTCAGCTGATCTGCCGGTGCATGGCAATTGCAGGCATTGGATTGGGCGATTTCTGCTTCATGATGAGGGAAAAGCAAATCCATTCCACCACCATGTATGTCATATTTTATCCCAAGGTACTTGGTACTCATAACGGTACACTCGATGTGCCAGCCAGGAAAACCTTCTGACCAGGGAGAATGCCAACGCATGATGTGTTCAGGGTTGGCTTTTTTCCATAGGGCAAAGTCAGCGGAATGGCGTTTTTCCCCCTGCCCTTCCAAATTGTCCCGTGATTCAGAAATAATATTCTCCAGATCGCGCCCACTCAGCGTACCATACTCAAAATCTTTGTTATAGGCTTGTGTATCAAAATAAACCGAACCATTGCTGACATATGCATAGCCATTTTCTAAAATTTGTTCAATGGCTTCAATCTGCTCCGGGATATGCCCAGTTGCGCGCGGCTCAATGCTTGGGCGCAGAACATTGAGCATTGTCATGTCGCGTATATAAGAATTGAAGTAGCGTTGTGCCACTTCCATTGGTTCCAACTGCTCCAGGCGAGCCTGTTTCTCGACTTTACTTTCTCCATCATCACCATCATTGACCAGGTGGCCGACATCGGTTATGTTCCGGACGTAGCGGACTTTGTAGCCACTATCGGTCAAAAAGCGAAAAACGGTATCAAATGTAATGGCAGAACGCGCATGGCCCAGGTGGGCGTTTCCATAAACCGTTGGCCCACAAACATACAAACCAACAAAAGGTGGTTTGATCGGGATAAATGTTTCTTTGGTACGAGAGAGTGAGTTGTATACGTGGAGTGAATCCATGGACTCTGAGGCAATTAAAAACAGCTTTTTGGCCTTTCTGACAATCAATCAGAAAGGCGCAGCAAAGATAGAAGAATTTGGGTAAAATGGAGACGGTTCAGTTGCGGGAATCTTCTTCACGCTGGTTGGATGCCTTTAGCAGCAATTCTTTCTCCTCCCGGCTCAGACTGTCGTAACCTTTATCAGAAATTTTGTCGAGTAATCCATCGACAATTTCCTGTGGAATACGACCTTTCCCATCCGTCTTGCGGGCAGGAGAATCATCTTCTCCGCCAAACTCATTGCGTCGGCTGCTGTAGGTAACCTTCATACGGGGCGGTTTTTCTTCCTGATAATACGACCAGATAATCTCACTCAGGTCGGTGCCTTTCCGTAAAAGAGAAATGTTTGCAAAACCAAGCGCAGAACCAATCATAATGGAAACGGCCAAAGGCGTCATCCAGCCAGCCATTGCGATTTCCAGTACCAATAAGATGAGGCCCACCCACAAAATCCTGACTTGTCCAAAAATAAATACCTGGATCGGATAGTTGGGGATGAGCGTAATACAGGAAATGACCAGAAACATCATCAAAGCATACATCCCGGAAGGGTAACGTAGGTGCTTGAACATATTCCCACCAGATCCTTCGATATATGCTTTGTTGGCTTCTTTATTATTGGCGGGCGTCGATTCAGTCGTTTCAGATTCCACCTGAGTAGATTCTTGGTCTGTTATTGCTGTCGGATCAGATTCTTCCGCCGCTCCCACACTTTCTTCAATGGCTACGGCCTGCTTCACATTATGGTGTGGCAGTAAGCTGGAAAAACAGACACTTAGTAAGCCAATTACTGGTACTGCCAATACCAAAATGCGACGGGTACGGGTATCGTTGAGAAACTGTTGGTGAATGCGACCAAAGGCAAAGATGATCAGACCAGTCATCAGGATGCCCAGGATATTAAAATTGCTAATGAAAAATGGATAGGTAAGGATACTCCAGGGTTGAAACACAAGCTCGCGAATGTGATCCGGCAAAACCAATTTTAGTTTCACCATCTCATAGGTTGCATCTGGCATCACCATGGCCAGTAGCCCCTGAATCAATAGCCCTCCTGCCATCAGCAGGATTACCCAGCCAGTGGTCTGATACTGACTGATGAAACGTTTAATTTCCTTTTGTATATCCATGCGTCATCAAAGTCCAAAGAGAATATTCAATTAACAAACGTCTTCGCTATAAAGTTTAACGTATTCAATCCCGAAAAGGCAGGTGTGGCTCAATTTTTTGGTACACCAAAGCGCCCAACATGCCTGCAAGGTGTCCAAAGTGGGAAATGCCACCACCATCACCGCCATTAAGATCGACAAGCATCAGAACTCCTGAAATAGCAGCTGCACCAATCAACAGTTTTCGGGCCTCAATGGGTGGTAAAATAAAGAGCGAAATCTGGCGATCTGGATACATGAGGGCAAAGGCAGCAAATACACCTGAAACTGCGGTAGAAGCTCCCAGGACGGAAGCGTCTGATGGGTCAATGAAAGCCAGCAGGATTCCAGCAAATACGCCACAGAACAGATATAGACGCAAAAAGCGTTTCACACCAAGTACCATTTCTAGCATCGGTCCGAGGCTGGCCAGGGCGAGCATATTGAAGAGAAAGTGGAAAATCTCTATGTGAGCAAAGAAACTGGTTACAATTTGTGCTGGATGAAAAGGAAAGCC
>JBCBZF010000746.1:0-3758 GCA_039815525.1 Bacteroidota bacterium
ACCTTAATTGATGAACTGACTGACCAGTCGTTGGATCAGTTTATCATTTTTGAGTTCCGGATAGGTCTGGAACAATATATCTCGTTTCGCTGGGTCCAGCAGCAAGCCGTTTTCGAGGTACATCAAGCCTTTGTGCTTCATACCTGCTTCGAGCGCATACGCTGCACACAGGTAATATAATTCCGCACCATCAGGATTGATCTTGATGCCCTCTTCCAGAAAAGTAATGGCCCCAAGAAAATTGTCCTGCTGATACATCAATTGGGCCCAGTCCTGCCACAGCATCAGATCGTTGGGCTGGAGGCTGATGGCATGCTCCAGATAAGAATAAGCACTATGGCGATTGCCCAGTTTAAATTCACAGATGGCCAGCGATAGGCAAACGTCGGGATTGTCCCGATCCAATTGGAGGGCCTTCTGGTAGTAATGAATGGCCTCAAGGTATTTTTCAGATCTTTCCAGACAAAATCCCAAACCGGTCCATGCATCGATGTAGTCCGGGTCATTTTCTGCTACCTTATGGTAGTATCGGATGGCGTCATGAAACATATCCAGATTTTCATAACACTCCGCAATGTGATAAAGTGTATGAATATCTGCTTTCCCGGTCAGAGACTGACTGGTTAAATATGCTTTAAGGGCTTCTCCATATTCGTTATTGCCCAGGAGAATCTGTCCTTTTGCATCATGGGCGGAGTGAAAAGTCTCATCCACCACAATGGCAAAATCCAGTGCTTCCAGTGCAGCTGCTTTGTCACCTTGTTTGACCTGCAGCATGGCCAGATTGTACCAGGCCAGGTGAGTATAAGGATGATCCTCCAGGAAGTCTTGATACAACTTGATCCCGTCCTCATGCCGATCCAGTGATTCCATCAGGAAAGCCAGCTCATACAGCGCATCCTCACATTGTGGATCTTCTATCAAGGCAGAACGATAGAAGCGTTCACTTTCAACTGACTTGCTGCATATTTGCGCGACATTGCCCATTTGAAGCAGAATGAGGGCGGGCTCATCAGCCAGAACCAATCGTTCTTCCAATATCTCGATGGCCTCCTCATATTGATCCAGACGGGCCAACAGATCAGCTTTGATACAAAGATATTCCGCTGAAGCGGGACTATAGTGTAGCGCCTGGTCAATTTGAGCCAGGGCTTCCTCGAAATTACCCAATTCAAAATCCAGGCGGGCCTGTTTATGGTACAGGTCGCTGCTGGTAGGGTGAGTTTGAATGGCAAAATGAACCAGATCTCTCGCTTTCCCGAACTCATTGGAATTGAGATAGTATTGAAAGATCTCATTGACCTTCATCAGATCAATGAAATACAGCTCATGATTTTGTAACCTTCTTTCAAATTCACGCGCACTTTGACGGGCATGGTTCTCCTCATGTTCCGGATGCCCAAAATGTTCATGCATAACGTCAAGGTAATTAGTGAACCTATGAGTGGGAAACTCGTTTCGAGTCGGGCGTGAGAATCAAATATATGCCTCACAAACTTGGCATGCCACTTTTTTAATTTGTCCTTTTTTCGTATGCGACCAAAGCCACGCCAAGCATGACCAAAAGCATATAAACAAGGCTCAGCAAGGAGATGTTTTTTCCAAAAAAAAGAACCCCAAATGCTGTAACCAAAACGGGTTGAAGGTAGATGTAAATGCCTACGGCGGAACTTGGCAAACGTTGCAATCCGAAGGCATTGAGTCCGTAGGTTCCGACGGTTGCAAAAAGAATAATGTAGACAATAGACCACCAGACCTGAACGGGGATTTGTTCCCAGGAAACGGTGAGCAAATCAGGAAATCCAAGCAGGCTGTGTACGATGGCGCTGAAGAAAAACAACCAGCAGACCACTGTGAGGGGATGATACTTAAGAACGAGGGGACGGACCAGCACAAGATACATTCCATAACTCGCTGCATTGACCAGGACCAGCAGGTCGCCTATCAAAGTATCTGATCCCATCTCAAGGCTTCGACCGGAAAGACTCAACAGTGCGGCACCACCAAAAGAGATCGCCAATCCGACGATTTGGCGCAGCTTGATGCTTTCTGTTTTCATCAATACGGCCAGTAAAAAGACAAAAAGAGGCGTGGTGATCATGAGAACCGCTGCATTCACTTCAATGGTTTGATCCAGGCCGGTATAGAAGAATATCTGGTTCAGGATTGATCCAAAGACAGCACAGCCCAACAATCTGCCCCAATCTTTTCGGGATTGAATTTTTTCCTTGATCCAGACACGACAGATCAGGAAAAAGATGAGAAAGGCGAAGACGTTTCTGAAAACCAATACGCCCAGGGGCGGAATGTAGCTGAAGACACCTTTGGCCAGAAAATAATTCAGGGCATAGAAAACCGCTACCAGACTCAGGGCGATGTGGGCGAAAATGAGAGAGGATCTACGCATACAAAAAGATGGTCAGGGCCGTCAGTCCACTGGCCCATCCGAAATTGGATGCGCAAATCTCCGGGAAAAGATTGACATTCAGAAGCCTTTCGCTCACAAAAACAATGGGCTCACAAATCAATACCGAACAACAGGACCAGGGATTGATGATCAAGGGCGACGCTGTTACCGCGAAATGAGGAATAAACTTCGCCGAGACGTAGTTCTGCGCGCACAGGAGGCATATTGGGTATGAGTACACGATAGCCTAAACCACCCTGAAAGCCATATTGAACCCGGCTTTGCTGCCAAAAGCGAGGACCAATCGTGGGAAGATTATCGGGCGCATTGTCTGGGTAGGCCAAGGTCCAGTCAGATGTGAGAATAGATTGGTAGCTAAAGCCAGCCAGGGCATAAAAGCGACTGCTTGCGTTTTGGTATAAAGCATATTCGAGAAATCCACCTACATGCAACTTTTGTTCTCTGAAACGACCTGAGATTGGATACTCGTTGCTGTTGTAGGGCCAGTCCACAATGCGCGAAGCATGGCGAATATACCGGATCTCAACTCCGGCTTTGAGACGCGATAAGTTTAAGAACCGTAAGCCCAGGCCAGGCTGGAAACCGACAGCCGGTCGAATGACATCATTGATGTTGAAAAGAGCGCTTTCTGGCACTGCACGGACGACTTTGTCCAGACTGGGGCCGAAGGTAAACGTCAGTTGTGAACGGAATTTGGGGACACTTATGGACTGGTCCATTGCCTGCACATTCCCACAATCATTGTAGGCATTGACCATTCGACCGATTTCTTTTGCATGGTAGCGAAGGGGCTGGAAGACCAGATGCTGCTTGACCGTATCACAATCCGCGAAGGCCTTTTGGAGCTGTAATTTAAAGCTGGCTTTGTCCAGGGCCCGCAGTGAATCTCCCCGACGGAGGAACAGGGTGCGGTTGCCAGGACCATAGAGTCGGTATAGTTGGACCGGGCCATCTACCACCAGATCCAGAAAGCGGGCTTTCTGCCCCTTGATGTTGTGGACGAGGAAAAAGGCTCCATTGTCGAGACGCACTTTTTCCACCTTGGCTGCGGAATAATGTGTTTTCTTCCCTTCACTTGATTGAATCACCATGTCATGTGCATTGACGATAGCAGTCTTTCCTGTTTCGCTTGTACCATTGCTGAAATACACGGTCCCGGCTTGGAAAGGGATCTGGGCAAGGAGTGAAACTGAAAAAGATAGCATGAACAGGCTGAATAATACGCCTGGTGGGATCATTGGTCGCAAGAATGTTTTCATGGGTGCAAAGATTGTTTATCAGTAAAGATGGTTTAAATGAAAAAATCCATAGAAAAATATTCATCCTCTAT
>JBCBZF010000772.1:0-3618 GCA_039815525.1 Bacteroidota bacterium
ATATAATTGCCTCTTTCGTCTACCAAAATCCGCATCACAACCGTACCGCTAATGGATGCTTCGCGGGCAATTTGTGGATAATTGATCCGGGTGCGGATATAATCCAGATTCAATGGCCGCGGCTCGCGATCAACAAACACGAAATCGTTGATGGAAGGCAACTGACCTCTTTGCTTCAACAAACGAGATTGGCAGCTTCGGTGAGGGTTTACTTTATATTGATAGACCGTCGAACGATCGCAGTGCTTTTTCCGCTTCTTTTTTTGTTGCTTGTTTTTATGGCATTTGTATGTGCGCTGGCTCATATTGCAGTCAGCCTGTTGCATTTGTAACAAACGGACCGCACCAACGGTAACGGCAATGATCGTAAGCAAGATCCAGAAATTTCTGCGATTGGAGGACATGAAACGGTTGGTTAGCGGTTGAAAAAAAGCGTATATAAAAATTACGCATTTCTTCTCGTTTCCGTTTACTCCAAAAGCGCTTTTTTTTGCGATTTTTTTGACACGCAGGGAGTAGAAAAAAATGGGCCAGTGAGTTGTTATGATAATATTTTACACTTTCGTAGCATAAAACATTCACCTCACTGGCCCAGGCATTTTAACTACTATCATGCGGGATCCGTCTCAGGATCAAGTTGTTCGAAACGTATCTGTCCCAATTGAGTAGATACCTTAATTCTGGCATCTCTTTGTACTTCTCCGGCGAGGATTGCGCGGGACAATTGGTTAATGATCTCTTTTTGGATGACACGTTTGACCGGACGGGCACCGAATTGTGGATCATATCCCAGGCTGGCGACCAAATCACCAGCTTCTTTCGAAAAGCTGATCGTTACACCCTGTTGCTGTAATTTGCTTTGGAGACCTGCCAACTGTATGTCTACGATTTGGCGTACATCTACTTCGCTCAGCGGGGCGAATACGATGTTTTCATCAATGCGGTTGAGAAACTCTGGGCGTAAATGTTTGCCCAGCAAATCAAGAACCTGCTCACGAATCATTACCATCAGGGCATCTTTGTTGCTGTCATCCAATTCGCTGAATCGTTCCTGGATATATTGCGATCCCATATTGGTGGTCATGATGATGATAGCATTGGTGAAATTGACCGTCCGGCCTTTGTTATCCGTCAGGCGCCCATCATCAAGTACCTGAAGCAGGATGTTGAATACATCCGGATGTGCTTTTTCAATCTCATCTAAGAGGACCACAGAATAAGGGCGGCGACGTACCGCTTCTGTCAATTGCCCCCCTTCTTCATAGCCCACATATCCAGGAGGCGCACCGACCAATCGGCTGACCGCATGTTTTTCCTGGTACTCAGACATGTCTATCCGAACCATGTTCCGCTCGTCATCGAATAGAAACTCGGCCAGGGCTTTGGCCAGTTCGGTTTTGCCTACGCCAGTGGAACCCATGAAGATAAAGGAACCAATGGGGCGATTGGGGTCTTGTAAGCCGGCGCGGCTGCGACGGATGGCATCAGAAACAGCCTGGATGGCTTCCTCCTGCCCCACTACCCTTTTCGCCAGTTCATCTTCCAGGCGAAGTAATTTTTGCCGTTCGCTTTCCACCATGCGGCTGACAGGAATACCCGTCCATTTGGCAATGACTTCCGCGATATCCTCTGACTCTACTTCTTCTTTGAGCATTCTGAGATCTGACTGATAATTTGCCAGTTCATCCTTGAGTGTATCGATGATTTTTTCCTGCTGGACCACTTCGCCGTAGCGGATTTCTGCAACTTTCCCGAAATCTGCCTGCCGTTCGGCTTCTTCTGCTTCTACTTTAAGACTTTCAACCTTTTCTTTGGCAGCTCTGATGTTTTTGATGATATCTTTCTCAGTTTCCCAATGACTGCGCAAGCGATTCCTCTCTTCCTCCAGATTAGCAAGTTGCGATTCAATCTCTCCGATTTTTCGCGTTTCACCTTCTCGCTTTAATGCTTCTCGTTCAATTTCAAGATGCCTTACTTTTCGTTCGATTTCATCAAGGGCAACCGGCATCGAATCCATTTCCAACCGCAACTTCGAAGCCGCTTCGTCAATGAGGTCAATGGCTTTATCAGGAAGGAAACGATCTGCAATGTATCTTTGTGAAAGTTCTGCGGCAGCAACAATGGCTGCATCGGTGATACGCACACCGTGGTGAACCTCGTATCGTTCTTTTAGTCCCCGTAAAATAGAAACCGTGTCCTCAATCCCAGGCTCGGCGACATAGACGGATTGGAAACGCCGTTCAAGGGCTTTGTCTTTCTCGATGTATTTTTGATACTCATCAAGGGTGGTAGCGCCCACTGCCCGCAATTCGCCCCTGGCAAGGGCTGGTTTGAGGATGTTGGCGGCATCCATGGCACCATCGGTTTTACCAGCACCGACCAGGGTATGGATCTCATCGATAAACAGAATAATGGCTCCTTCCGCGTCAACGACCTCTTTGACCACTGCTTTGAGTCGCTCTTCGAATTCGCCCCGAAATTTAGCACCCGCAATCAGTGCCCCCATATCCAATGAAAAAATGGTCTTAGATTTAAGGTTTTCAGGGACATCGCCCTGAATAACCCGGAATGCAAGTCCTTCTGCGATGGCAGTTTTACCAACCCCCGGTTCACCAACCAAAATGGGATTATTTTTGGTCCGGCGTGAAAGGATTTGTATCACTCGCCGAATCTCATCCTCCCGACCGATGACAGGATCCAGTCGGCCCTTTCGAGCCATTTCATTGAGATTTCGGGCGAATTTTTTCAACGCATTGTATCTCGCCTCGGGATTTTGGTCGGTTACGCGCTGCCCCCCACGAATTTCTTCCATGATGGTCAGAAGCGCTTTTTCGGTTACGCCTTGCTCTTTTAGCAAAGCTGCAGTTCCATTTTTGGATTTGACCAGAGCGACCAGCAAATGTTCAAGACTGATAAACTCATCGTTGAGTTTACCTGCGGTTTTATTGGCTACTTCCAGAGACTCATGCAGGTCTTTGGAAACGTATTGTCCACCCGTTGCCCCACTCACCTGGGTATATCGGCCGATGACATCTACCAATTTCTGTTTCAGGAAATCAACATTCACACCAAGCTTCTTCAGCATGAACGGAATGATGCTCTCATCCAGGTCCAATAAAGCCTGCAACACATGCCCGGTTTCAATGGACTGGTGTCGGTTGGCTTTCGCAATCTCACTGGCCTGTTGAATGGCCTCTTGTGCTTTGAGTGTATACTGATTCAGATTCATATCCAGACAATATTTACTCAGATAGACCAGCAAAATCATTTCCAAGTCCGAAAAGCAGTCATTTTGTCATAACCAAGTCATCACATCCGCCATAATGTCACCAAGCAAGCCACATAGACAATGCACCACTCAGCTGGAAAAGCCAATATGCCAAAGTACTTTTTATATGACTCGAAGATGACAAAATCATCTCATTTTGATGACATAAGTGTGAAACGTGAACCAAAGATGAAGCAGAGACAATATAGATGTGACCATTTGATGACGAAACAAAGCGCGCCATTTACTTCAAAAATCATATCATTGCTAAAACAATTTTCAGAAGCACCCTGATAATCAGAAGGCTAAGCCCGCAGATTAGATTGATTCTAAATTAAGCAAACTTTGTG
>JBCBZF010001268.1:0-1765 GCA_039815525.1 Bacteroidota bacterium
GACCGCCTGCACAATATGCGGACGCTGGGGTCGATGCGCCCGGAAAAAATGCTCAAAATTGCCTCAGAGACGATCTATATCTATGCGCCCCTGGCGCATCGCCTGGGGCTGTATGAGCTCAAAACTGAGTTGGAAAATCTCTCCTTTCGTTATGGTCAGCCGATTCAGTATCAGGAAATAGATCTGAAAATGCGGGCTACCCAGGAAGATGCTCAGGCTTACATCGACCGATTTATCCGATCCATTCGTGCTCTGCTCAAAGACTCAGGACTGACATTTCAGATCAAAAGCCGCTTTAAATCGGTTTATTCTATCTGGAGCAAAATGCAGCGGAAGAATCTTCCTTTTGAGGAGGTATTTGATCGCTATGCGGTCCGCATCATTCTAGAATCCCGGGAAGGTCGGGAAAGAGAAGATTGTTGGTACTGTTATTCTCTCATTTCTGGTTTATACCGACCCAATCCCAAACGACTGCGAGACTGGATCACTGTACCTAAGGACAACAGCTACGAATCGCTGCATACCACCCTGATGGGACCAGAGGGAAAATGGGTAGAGGTACAAATCCGTACCACCCGGATGGACGATATTGCTGAAAAGGGTATTGCCGCCCATTGGAAGTATAAGGAAAATGGTGCACCACAAGAAGATTTTCTGACCGAGTGGATTGCGCAAATCAGAGAGATTCTTGAAAACCCGGATTTGAACGCGCTGGAGGCACTCCGTGAGTTCAAGGAAAATCTGCAACCCAATGACGTTTTTGTCTTTACGCCTAAAGGCAAAATGATCCGTCTGCCCATGCACTCAACCGTGCTGGATTTTGCCTATAAGATCCACACCAACATTGGGGAAAGTGCCATCGGTGCCAAGGTCAACAATGTGGTGGTAGCCCTGGATCACGTTTTACGGCCAGGAGATCAGGTGGAAGTATTGACCTCCCGAAAAAGCACGCCTAAACAAGAGTGGTTGCGATTTGTCAAGACATCTCGTGCCAAAGACCATATCAAAACTTTCCTTCGAAAGGAAAGACGCAAGGTCATTGACCAGGGGAAGCGGATGTTTCTGTGGAAAGCCCGTCAGTATGATGTGGATGAGAATCATCCCTATATGCGGGAATTGTTGGCTTACTTTCTTTTGCCTTCTATAGATGAATTTTATCATGCGGTGGGAGCAAAGGAAATTGATACCAACAAGGTCAAGGAATTCATTGAGCTAAAGAAAGCGGGGAAGGATGTTGAGGAACAATACTTTACGCAGTGGGAACAAAAGCGGAAATGGATCGAAGCCCGGCTGAATGAATTCGGGATTCGGCCTGATATGTTGGTCTTTGGAAAGGACCAGGACATAGACCATTATGTGTTGGGTAAATGCTGCAATCCGATCCCAGGGGATGATATCCTGGGCTTTGCAGAAGATAAAAAACTGACCATTCACCGTACATCCTGTGAAAAGGCAGTGGCCCTGATGTCATCCTTTGGTTCTCAAATCATCAAAGCCCGTTGGTCCAAAGGGGAAGGAGACGTCTCGTTTCTGGCTGGGCTGAAAGTAGTTGGCCTGGACAAGCAAGGCATGCTCAATGATTTGATCCGCATCATTTCTCTGAGGATGGAACTTAACTTGCAAAAAGTGACCATAGAATCGCGGGAAGGCATGTTTGAAGGTGAGTTTCACGTTTTTGTCCGCAACAACGATGAACTCTTCCAATTGATCAAAAGACTTGAAGCGCATCAACACGTCTATACAGTTACGCGTTACGATGCTGAAC
>JBCBZF010001263.1:0-1784 GCA_039815525.1 Bacteroidota bacterium
ATCCCACTGAGACCGCTCTTCATACGGAATGTCCCGTCCTTCTTCAGAAAGAATTGGAATCTCAGGCGTGGCTTCCTGCAGGCGGGCGACGATCACGTCATTACCAGCTTTATCAGCGAGGGTAAGTGGTGAATCGTCCGCTTTAAAATCGACCCGATCGAAGCGTGATTCATCATGATAAATCTCCAGAATGGCTTCTCCGGCTTCGCGGGAAATGTTGACCAGTGTATCCAGCAAGGATGATGTCTTGGTTTGCATCATAAAAGTTCTAACAAATTGTTGGGTGCAGACATATTGTCTGCAATGGTTGAGTGGGTGAAGGTACGCGAATTGCAAAGAAAAACCCCCCGATTATATCTTGAAAGGTTACAATCGGGGGGTTAATCGTTAGAAATGAAGGACCGGAAAAATCAGGCTTCACTCATTTCCAGCTCTGCTTCTTTTGCAGCCAGCCATCTTTCGGCATCCAAAGCAGCCATACATCCGGTTCCGGCAGCGGTAACTGCCTGTCGGTATACGTTGTCAGAAGCATCACCACTCACGAAAACACCTTCGATATTGGTGAAAGAGGTTCCGGCCTTGTTGATGATGTAGCCCGCTTCGTCCAGATTGAGTTGGCCTTTGAAGATATCAGTATTGGGTTTGTGGCCAATCGCAACAAAAAAGGCACTGGCAGGAATCGCGCTTTCTTCTCCAGTCTGATTGTTGCGGATATGTACATTTTCCACTTTATCCTCACCAGAAATGTCAAAAGCTTCTGTGTTCCAGTAGATCTTGATGTTTTTGGCATTGTGAACCCGGGCCTGCATGATTTTGGAAGCACGCATTTCGTCGCGACGGACCAGCATGTGGACGTTTGTGGCCAGTTTTGACAGATACAATGCCTCTTCTGCGGCGGTGTCTCCTGCACCTACGATGACCACTTCTTTGTCCTTGAAGAAAAAGCCGTCACATACTGCACAGGCACTCACGCCCCGGTTGGCATATTTTTGCTCGGCCTCAATGCCCAGCCATTTTGCACTGGCACCAGTAGAAATGACCACTGCATCGGCAGTGTACTCCGTTCCATCATCCGTCCAAAGTCGCTTGGGCGTTGCGTGTAAATCGACCTTGTCGACATACTCATATTTGATTCGGGTACCGAATCGCTCCGCCTGAAGGCGAAAGTCCTCCATCATCACTGGTCCCATGATCCCTTCTTTGTATCCGGGATAGTTTTCTACATCCGTGGTAATCATCAATTGACCACCAGGTTGCAGACCGCTAAACATCAATGGTTTGAGGTCTGCACGTGCGGCATAAATTGCAGCAGTATATCCAGCGGGTCCTGATCCGATGATGACCAGGGATTCATGTCTGTTTTCTTTTTCTGCCTGACTCATAATATTTCTATTAACAGCGCCACAAAGTACGATTTTTTTGCCTTCTGTTTTTGTCTCCATCCAGACAAGTCTGTCTTGGATGAAAAGGCGGCTATTTTAGTATACGAAAGAGGGTTACATACTTTTTCAATAACACCTTGCATAGAGAAGCAGGTGTAAGTTGCCTCCCAATATTGCCCTTACATCCAGAAAAGGGTAGTGTAGATTTGATTGTTCGTCCACGTTATGTCAGCAAGCTCTATTATCCGTTGTTTTTCATCCGAACTGTATGAAAACTGCTTCGAACGATTCATCCAACAATAACGGCTCCACACAAATGGCGACAGACATTCCATTGACAATATTGTACGCAGAAGACAACCCAATTAATCAAAAAATCATTCAGCGGATGCTTGCCAAAAT
>JBCBZF010000654.1:0-4211 GCA_039815525.1 Bacteroidota bacterium
CGAACAAATTCAAGCCAGTTTCCCTACCATCCCGATTACCACCCTCATTGAAGGCGCCCCACAGTTTGATGGCTATCCTTTTAGCCTATGTTTACAGGATAAATTAGATTCTCTCTTTCAGTTCTCTCTTCCGGGGGGGATTCCTAATTGCTGCCAGACCGGGCTCAATCTGTCAGACTACTATGCCTATCTGGGGCAAACCTATCCAACTTATCCATTCGTATTCTTTGGTTTCTTGCGGGACTCGGTTATCAGGGCTTTTTATGATTTAGGAGGAAATGCTTGCGCAAACTTGTTCAACCTTCCTGGCAGTGGATTTGTGTCAGGGATAGATTATGAGAATGCGCTTTTCAGCCTACGTAACAATGACATGAACAATACCAATGGCTTGTGGCATACCTTCTTGTACAGTGGCAGTGAGCACATATTCCTCGCAGAAGACAGCTTATTTTACACCGCCAATCTGTGTGGGACGCAGTTTTATGACTGGCTGGCACTGATCGCCAATGGGGACAGCGTAAATCGCCATCTCGCTTCCGGTGAAGCATGCCCAACTGTACTCAGCCTTTCTTTTTCTGCCCCTGATATCCAGCAGCATGGCAACCAGATTCACCTACAGTGGCAGGACATTCCCAATCGCTTACAATATGTCATCGAACGACAGAATCAACATGGACATTTTGAGGCAATCGGCACCTCCGTTCTACCCGCCTTCATGGATGAATTCGTTTCCTCTCGACGCAGTATCGCCTATCGAATCCGAGCCCAACTGTCCAATGGCAACGAAATACTCAGCCAAAGAGCAGCTTATCAGCTCGTGCTTCGGGATATGTTACGGGTCAGCCAAAACCCTTTCCGAAGTCAACTGCTGCTGTCAGTACCGGCTGCCAGGTTGATTCAGTTGCATATTTATGATTTGAATGGGAGGCTGGTTTATGCTAAAGAAATGAGCGCAGCTCTCCCCCACTCTATCGAAATCCCAACACATAGTTGGCCTGCAATGCCATATGTTTTACAGGGAAGCATCAATGGGCAAAGGTTTCAACAGAAACTACTTAAACGCTAATTGATAAAATTATTAGCAAAATTCTTGCATTTTACCAGCAGAAGTGACATTTTTGAATGTCCTCTTAGAAAAATGCTACAGGAATGACCAATCAACTGATTCGGGAGAAATTTGGCAACAACCTTCGGTTTTTGCGCAATAGTAGAAACTTAACGCAGAAAGAGTTGGCAACTGCGATTGCCCCTCATCCCAAAAAAGTACAGAGCATCGCCGGAAACATTGGTTCGTATGAGGAAGGCAGAGCTTTTCCACAACCGGAACTGATGCAGAATCTTCTCAGTTTTTTCTCCGTTTCCTACGAAGCTTTGATTGGTGAAGATTTGTCAAGAAAAGCTTTCAGTCCCGAACCGGCTCAAGCCATTCCGATGCAAGTTTTAGCGGTACCGGTAGATAAGCAGGGCAATGAACGGATCGCGATGGTTCCGGATAAGGCTGCTGCTGGTTACGTCAAAGGCTATGCAGACCGGGAATACATCAAAGAATTAGATAGCTTTCATCTTCCCTGGCTACCAACCGGTTCCACCTATCGTGCATTCGAGATTTCTGGAGATTCAATGCCCCCCATCCAACCTGGGTCCGTGGTTTTAGGTAAATACGTCGAAAAAGGAGAAATTAAATCAGGTGAGCGTTACATTCTGATCACCAAAGATGGGATCGTCTTCAAGCGGGTCTACCCACAAATGACGCCAGCCCAGGAAGCCTTCCTGCTTACTTCCGACAATCCCATTTTTGCCCCCTACCCTATGCCACTGCAGGACATCCAGGAGGTCTGGCAATTCTATGCCTACATCTCCATGTGCCAGAACAAATAGGCGGGAAACAAAAGCCGCTTTCAGTCGTTTTAGTGTATTGCCTGGGTGCAAATTCCTTCGGATTCCTGCAACGGGCTCTTTACTTTTACTGATATGGAAGAAAAGCCGAAGAAGGAAACGCCTGTCAATCCCATTGACAAGGATAAAATCACGGAGAATCCGCATAATCTACCTTACGCGCATACAGTCGGTGGTGTTGTCATCAAGCCGGTAGACCAAGGAAAAGTCAAAGGCCGCTCTCTCAAGGCAATGGCCCAGCAAACCCAGAATCAGATGGATCAAATCCGTCAACAAATGGAGGTTCTGGCGAAACAGGCACGCGAGATTCAGAATCGGGTGGAGGTATCAGAAATGATTTATCAGGCTGCCGTTGGATTCGAACCCTTGATCGGACAAGTCTACCATTTGTATGAGCGCAAGGACGAAAGTTGGCTGCTTTCATTGGTTGCGCCGGATGAATGGGGGCGCTCGATGCCGTACGCGGCTTTTGTGGCCAGTGTCTGCCTGTTGGCTGACCACACCTGGAAAATCATCAAAAAAGGAAGTATCGACGAAGATTTATTCGACATTAGCTAATGTAAAGGCTTCGTCCAATCGAAACCAGACGAAGCCTCAACGAAGTATACGGGACATCTTATCGCTCTAACTTTCGCATGCGAAAAAGCTCCTCAGAAAAACCTCCATCCCGAATGAAGCCCAGCAACTCGTCGGCTTCCGGATCAGCGATATAATGGTCCACTTTTTTCCCATCTTCTTTTAACACTTCTGTAAGCTGATCCGTATTGGCTCGCAAGGCTTCAAGGTCCTCATCAGTATCAATCATACGCACAACCAAATGACCATCAGGTCCCATAATCATTAAGGCGGGAACCCATCCGTGCTTAGATTGCCAATTGAGAACATGCATTCCCTTCCATTTCTTCAGGTAAATACTGTCAGATAAACCATGTACCGTGTAGCGTTTCTGATTGGAAACCTGGGCTGCATAGTCAATATATGCCTCTAAATTGCGGGTTCGCAGCAAACGCTCAGAAGGCATACCTTCAGTGATCATATTACTCTTTGCGCCAGAAGGTAGACTGTTTCTTTCTCCCATATCTTCCGTCATCGCATAACGTCTTTTTCCTATCACGAGTGTATCATGCCCTTCGACATAGATACCACGCATGGATTTAGGGAATTTCTGTTGAGATTTTACCCCAAGCGGTTGAGGACTGGCAAACTCAACTGACGAACAGGCTGAGGCAAACAGAGCCAGAAGGCCGAAAATAAATGTCAATCGTTTCATCTTGAATGTCGTTTCGTGCTGTAGGTGGATACCTGAAGAAACGAATTTGATCTTTTGGCGTTTCCGTTAAATCAATAGAAAAAGGATTTTTGAAAATGAAGGAAAATAAATCATGAAACCGTTATTTACAGTTTATTGACTTAAAAACTGAGGTTATATATTTTGAACAGGGGGAAACTTTCTCGAGGAATCAGAGTAAATTGAAACCAAATCAAGCACATGGACAAACTGCGCACCATCATTAGCTGCTTTTCACCGGAGGAGCAAAAAGAGTTTTCCCTCTTCATTCAGCGACAAAAGAAAAAGAGCAGTCGCAAGGATCTGAGCCTGTTTCAACTCCTGGCCGTCTCCCCCCCTAAAGATTCGACTGAAATTGTAGCGAAGTTGTATCCCGGCCAAAGCGACCGTTCGCCCTATCATGCGCTCCGAAAAAGATTAATGCAGCACTTAATCTCATTTGTTCTGCTCAAAAGAATGGAAGATGATCCGACAACTGCTTCTTCAGTGATGGGGATGCTGTCCATGGCACGCTACTTATTTGAGAAACGTGAAAAAAGGTTAGGCTGGCAATTTCTGCAAAAGGCGAGAAAACAAGCCATTGTTTATGAACATTATGACCTTCTGAACAGCATCTATATTTTGCAGATTGAGCAATCTCCTCACGAAATGGCACCGCCTATGGAGGACATTCTGACTGATTATCAGAAAAATAAAAGCCTGGCAGATGAAGAGGAGCGTGCCAGCATTGCATATGCCCTTATTCGACAGGAGCTTGCCTCCGTTAGACAGAAAGGGAAGGATGTCAATTTCGATGAAACCATCCGGCGAATTTTATCTGAATGGCAATTGACTGAAGCTGTCAGTATGCGGCCCAAGCTTTTCTTCCAACTGATGATGATTGCAAGAAGTGCGGTCCTGGCCAAACGGGACTTTTTCCACTTTGAACCATTTATTGTGCAACAATTTGAGCGAATGGAAGCCAACCAGGCTTTTCAACCCCACCATCAAACCTATCGTCTGGAGTTTTTGTATACCATTTCCCACG
>JBCBZF010001018.1:0-2633 GCA_039815525.1 Bacteroidota bacterium
ATAGCGTTCTGGTGGAAAATGAAGGGGAAAAAGCCTTATTGACGGAAGAAGTGATGATCAGCTGCACGCATGGCTTGCTGATGTGTCTGGATCCGGAAAGCCGTCTGGTTTTCATTCTGGCAATCATATTGGACCTTGACCGCAAAGAAGCGGCAATGATCCTGGACATGCCCGCCGATCGTTTTCGTCAAAAGCTTTCGCGGGCACGAAAGCGCATTCAGCAATTCATGGATCAGAAGTGCGGCTTGATGAATCCGGCCAACCCCTGCCGCTGCCATCGGAAAATTGATTTCCTCAGCCGGGAAGGGATGATTGATCCCACGGCATTGCGTTTTGCGCCAGCCAATCACCGTACCCATCAATTGGCCAATCAAATCATGGCTTTGGCAGATGCCGCCAGCCTTTACCGCTCTATCGGAGACATGAATCCTTCGGCTGATTTTCGGCAAGGAATGCAGCAAATGATTCGAGACATTTTTTCCTAATCATACCAGATATGCAAACACTTTCTACGCCTCCTGTCTTTCCGGCAGGCAGGATCTTTCGTGTCGTCATCTTGTGTAGTCTTTGGATACATATATCCGAAGTGGCACGCTATTTCTTGCTTATCCGCGCCAAAATGAAGTCTGATTTCCCTGAGCTTCCGCATGTCGCAGACATGAATACAGGCATCTTTATGATCTGGGGCTTGTGGGATACCCTGCTGACCGCAGTATGTGTGATCATTTTGTGGCTGATGCAACAACAATTTGACCGAAGCCGGCAGACGATCCTGCAGGCTGCGACTTTGAGCTGGTTGGCACTCTTTGTCATCCTTTGGGTGGGCATCGCCAATATGGGGGTGGGGAAATGGGATACACTGTGGTTGGCATTACCCTGGGCCTGGATCGAATTGGTCGTGTGTAGCTGCCTGGCCACGCGATTATTGGGCGAAGAATAATGTGTGCAAATCAGGTACTGATCCCCTATATTCATCCTTGAAACCAATCACGACCTGATTTTGGGGAAACCACCGTTTATCCTGCTCGCTTTTGCCAATGATCAAAAAGGCAAACTGCTCAGAAGCATTGCCGAAGAACAGCGTGCCATTCAAAAGGCAATGGAGGCATTGGTGGCGCAGGGGAAAGTACGCTTAGAAATCCTACCCAACGCTACGCCATCTGACATTTTTGAAGCCTTCCGTAAGTACAGAGGCCAGATCCGCGTCTTCCACTATGGTGGCCATGCCAATGATTTGCGTCTGGTTCTGAGTGATGCTGGTGGGAAGTTTGGTATAAATGGTTTTGCGAGCTTCCTTTCACAGCAAAAGGGTCTGGAATTGGTATTTATGAATGCCTGTGCCACCGCCGCCCAGGAAAAACCTCTGGCAGAGGCTGGGATTCCGCGCCTGATTCTCACCCAAAGCAACATCCAGGACAGTGTGGCATTGAATTTTGCGCGGCATTTTTATCTGTCCCTTGCATCAGGCCAAACGATTGGACAAAGTTTTCAGGAGGCAGAAGGGGCGACCTTGTCAGAGAAAGGCGGCCATACAAGAAGTTTGTTTTGGGATGAAGAAGAGCCTGCACCAGACAGTTTTCCGTGGATCTACCATGAAACGGCCAATGTAAAGCCGTATCAGTTGCCATTGCGACGCTTTCCACTTCGCATGCTTATCGGAATCGCTCTGGCTGCGGTCTTATTGTTTGCTGCCGGACAATTCTGGCAATGGCAGTCCGGGCAGCCCTTTGTTTATCAGGTGAAAGTGAATGGGATGCCTGAGGATACCGCGATTTTGAGAGGAGAACTGCTTTTGCAGGCTGCGCAGGAATCATTTAAAGCAGAATTGGATGAGGGGTATCACGCCCGGTTTCTGCTGGATGGGGCGTTGAAAGGGGAGAAGGCAAGCATTCGCTTTGTACATGGGCAGCCTTATCAGGTCCCCGGGGGAGATACGTTGGTAGAATTGACAGAAGGGCAGATGCTGGATCTGCCGGTAATCTTGCCCGGTTTAGATATCATTCAGGGATTTGTGTATGACTTTGATTCAGAGATGCCATTAAAAGGTGTGCAAGTGAAGATTCTTACGAATGAAACACAGACAGATAATCTTGGACGTTTCTACTTGCATTTATCAAAAGTAGACCAACGAAAATTTCAGTATATCAGCTTTACCGCACCCGCTTACAAAACTCAGATTCTGCCAGACTTTCCAGTATATTTTCAGAAAGAAATTCGTATTCGGATGGAGAAAATAAGCAGATAGAAATGATGATCACGAATGGGTATCCATTAGACAGTTTGTTCGTCATCCACATGGAAAAATGGCGGTATAGAATGATTCATGATAAAACTTAGGATTTATTGCATTGATTTTATTTCCATTAAAACTGCAATTCTCTGGTCAATCAGCTTATTCGCCTGCTCTGCCCTCTTTAAACAACCGATGGTTTGTTCGATCACTTCAATGAGTTTGTACTTCTCGACAAATTTGCTTTCTGAGAATGATTCTGTCCATTCACTGAGAGTAAGCACTCTCAGACCATAATTGGTAGGGTATTCCTCAAGAATGGATATACCATCTGAGATCGATTCTTGCAATAGGGTGGCCGCAAGCTTGAGACTGTCCATATGTGAAGCATAGAAAATGTTAA
>JBCBZF010000132.1:0-9405 GCA_039815525.1 Bacteroidota bacterium
CCTACCGTATCTCTGTTTTGGGATCAAAGGTTTAATGGGATATGCCCGGTGGTTGGGATAAACCAATGTGTTTGCGATAAACCGATACATCGGTCTGATGATTTGAATCGGACAGACACATAGGTCTGATGATTTGAACCGGACAGACACATAGGTCTGCCCCTACCGCCCGGTGGACGGTTTTTTTAACAAAGCATTAACATTCCGCACATTGACACCAAAAGGCCGCTGGCTGTATTTTTGGCGACCAAGCTAAGAGATCATGGATATTACTGTCAGTGGCCTTACCAAGACCTATGGGCCGCAAAAGGCGGTCGACAACATCTCCTTCCAGGTAAAAACAGGTGAAATCCTGGGTTTCCTTGGGCCGAATGGCGCCGGGAAGACCACCACCATGAAGGTATTGACCTGCTTCATGGCGCCTTCCGCCGGACAAGTCCGGATTGGCGACCTGGATATTTTCGAACAACCGGAAGCGATTAAAAAACGCATCGGGTATCTGCCGGAAAGCAATCCGCTCTACCTGGATATGCATGTGATCGAATATCTTGCATTCGTTGCTGAGGTGCAGGGCGTTGCCAAAGCGGACATTCCCGCGCGGATCAGGAGCATTGTCTCACGTTGTGGCCTGAACAAGGAAAAACATAAGCAGATCAGTGAGCTGTCCAAAGGCTATAAACAACGGGTGGGATTGGCCCAGGCCCTCATCCACGATCCAGACATCCTGATCCTGGATGAACCAACTACTGGTCTGGACCCCAATCAAATCGTGGAAATCCGAAACCTGATCCGCGAGATTGGGAAGGAAAAAACAGTCATTCTCAGTACGCATATCCTCCCCGAGGTGGAAGCAACTTGTGATCGCATCCTGATCATCAACAATGGTAAGATCGTAGCTGACGGCACGCCAGAAAGTCTCTCACAACGTGCAGAAGGCCAGTGGAGCTTTGATGTACAAATCAAGGCAGAGGCCGCGACGGATGTGGCAGACGCCATACGTGCTTTACCTTTGATCAGCGGCGTAGAAGTTTTGCCTGAGAAAACGCACCGTTACCGCATCAATTCCACTGAGGATGAAGGTGGACGCGAAGCCATTTTCCGCCTCTGCATTGAACAAAACTGGAGCCTGCTGGAAATGACACCAGTCGGCGAAAGCCTCGAAGATATTTTCCGTGATTTAACGATCAACTAGACGAGAGGAGGCAGGTGAGAGGTGAGAGCAGTTTTTCTCTTTCCTGACACCTCTTTCCTCTCCCCTGACAAACTTTTTCCAATGAAAAACATCTGGACCATCGCAAAACGGGAATACCGGACATTTTTTGACTCCCTGGTGGCATACATCCTATTGGTGGCTTTCCTGGGTTTTGTGGGATTCATGACCTGGATTTTCACCCGTAGCAATGTCTTTTTCAGCCAACAAGCTACTCTGGCACCTTTTTTCTCCATCGCGAAGCTGGCAATCCTCTTTTTCTCACCAGCCTTGACCATGCGGATGATCGCGGAGGAAAAACGGACGGGCACACTGGAAGTCCTGCTCACCCGGGCCGTCTCTGACGGACAGGTAGTAGCCGGTAAGTACCTTGCCTGTATGATGTTGATTGGTACGGCTTTGCTCTGTACCCTACCCTATTATTTCACGGTCTCCTGGCTGGGCCCAGTTGACCATGGCGCCGTTTGGTGTGGGTATCTGGGAACACTCCTCCTGAGCTCCGTTTTTGTCAGCATTGGATTGTTTGCCAGTAGCATTTCAAATAATCAGATTGTCGCCTTTCTGGTGGCCTTACTGATCGGATTTTGTTTCTACCTGCTGTTCGATCTCGTGGCCGAAGTTTTACCAGAAAGCCTCGCCAATGTGATACGCTTCTTCAGTGCATCCGCCCATTACGAATCCATGGCCCGCGGTGTAATTGATTCCCGTGATGTGATCTTTTTCGCCTCTGTCAGTCTGCTGGGTCTGATCCTGGCGGAAGTACAACTCGCCAAACGCAATATCGTCGCCTAACGCCAAGCAGACATGAGAATTACCAAAAGTATATTCAATCAGCGGCTCCTGCTATTTCTGGGCATCTTCGTGCTCCTGAATCTGCTGGCCAACCAGACCTTCTTCCGGCTGGACTTCACCGCTGACAAACGCTATACCCTCAGCGAAGCCACCAAGAATATCCTGACTGGTCTGGAAGAACCAGTAACCATCACGGTCTACCGCACCAAGCAAAGTGATCTGCCACCAGCGCTGACCTTGCTTTACAATGATGTGCAGGATTTGTTGGTCGAATTTCAAAATCGCTCCGGCGGGCAGGTAGAATACGAATTCATCAATCCCAATGAGAGTGAAGAAAAGGAAGTCGAAATTCAGCGTTTGGGCATTTTCCCCTTCCAAATCAATTCAGTAGAAAATGATCGTCAATCGCAGATCAGGGCTTACTTTGGGGCGATTGCCAAAAAAGGCTCCCAACAGGAACTGATTCCGGTCTTCCAGAATATCATCCGGCCGGATGCCAGCATGGAATATGATTTGGCGGCTGCCATCAAAAAACTTGGCAGCACCGAACGGGCCAAAATCGGTATTCTGCAAGGCCACGGAGAACCCAATCCCCAACTGATGGCGCAGGCGATGCAGGAATTACAAAATCTGTATCAGCTTGACACGCTGAGTCTGAGTAGCGCAGCCCGTTGGGCAGAGTTTAAAACCATTCTCATGATGGCCCCGACTCAGCCCGTACCGCCTGAGCATCTGGCACAGTTGGACCAATTCCTGGCCGGTGGTGGTCGCCTGTTGGTAGGCCTTAACGCTGTCGATGGTGATCTGAGTCAGCGACGCCCCTGGGACAAAATCAATACCGGCGTGGACGAATGGCTCGCGCCCAAAGGCATTCAGGTTGAACCAGTTTTTGCGACCGATACCCGCTGCGACAACATCCCGGTTCCGGTACAACAAGGGCCATTCCAGTTGATTCAGCAAATTCCTTTTGTATACTACCCATTGATGCAGGCATTTCCTGAGCATCCGATTACGGAGGGATTGGAAGCAGTTTCGTTAAAATTTGCCAGCCCGATTACCTATGCCTCCACGGACAGTAGTTTGAAAATGGGTACCCTTGCCACCACCTCAGCTCAGTCCGGAAAGAAATATCCACCTGCGACTTTTGATCCCAATGACCAGGACTTCCCCTATCGTGAGCAAGTACTGGCAATGTGGGCTGAGGGGAAGATGGGTGGAGAGAATGAGGCCAAAATGGTCGTGATTGGAGATGGCGATTTTGCTACCAATGGCCCACCCCAGCAACAACAACAGCTGCGGCCTGACAATGTCAATTTCCTGATCAATGCCATCGACTGGCTAACTGATGATACAGGGCTGATTGAACTGCGGACCAAAGGCGTAACCACCCGCACCATTGACAAGCAGCTCGAAGACTCTGAAAAAACCATCGTCAAATACCTCAATTTCCTTTTACCCATCCTCATTGTCGTCGTTTTCGGCATTTTCTGGTTTCAGCGTCGTCGTCTCCGGAAGGCAAAATGGATGGCCACAGATTTTCGTTAGAAGCTATGTTTAAACGATTTTCAAACCGACAACTTCTGATTGTGCTGGCTGTAATTGGCGGCCTGTACCTGCTGTCTCTGGCGTTTGGGGGAAGAAAGGAAAGCAGTTTTGATAAGACCCTGGTAAGCCTCGACACCGCCAAAGTTGATCAATTGATCATGTATCCGGCTGGAAAAGCGGGCAGTGTACGCCTCCAGAAAAGCGGCGCCCAATGGATGGTCCAGACCGAAGATGGCAATATGGTCCCAACTGCCGATGGGGTGGTAAAATCTGCCCTGGATCAAATTGCTTTCCTGGAAGCCAGTCAGTTGGTCAGTCGCGACCCGGATAAATGGATCGACTATCAGGTAACTGATTCTGCCGGAACGCGGATAGAGGTCATGCAAGGCAGCGAGAAAGTGGCTGATTTGATTCTGGGTAACTTTGCCATGGGTCAAAATGCCATCAATTCCTACGTGCGCCTGAACGGAAAAGATGAAACCTATGTGGTCAGCGGATATCTCGGCGCTTCTTTTGCCAGAGCTGCAGATGATTGGCGGAACAAAAGTATTTTGAAAGGCTCTGAAAACGAATGGGCCAGTCTCAGCGTAACAGCAGCAGATTTAGATCCCTGGCAGATCGTCAAAGGCAACGACAATCTTTGGTTGCTCATGCCTGATTCCGCCGAAACCAATACCACTGCCGTAACCAATTATATGAATGGCCTCCGCAATGTCAGTGGAGCTGCTTTTGCCAATCGGCCACCTCAGACTGCATCAGTTTCCTACCAACTCAACATTCAGAGCCTAAACACTGGTATGATTGAAGTCAAAGCCTTTTCAGATGCTGAGCACGGATTTTTGGTGAGCTCTTCCCAAAATCCCGGCGCTTATTTCACTGATCAGGACAGCAGTCTGGTGAGAAAGCTGTTTGTGGATGTAGCAAGTCTGAGAGCTGAATAGGGACAGATAATTTTCTGACTCGGGAGATATTGGCAATCAGACGATTGATGTTAGGTTTCGAGTCACAAGCTGTTGTGGCGCTACTGTCCACTTCGTGTCCGCAACAAAACATCGACCATCATGCTGGTCGCCACCAGTGGATCATCTTCTTTGTTGGCGGCTCCATTCAGATTGCGGAAACGGCCATTATACTCCTGCCAAATCGCCAGACTATCACGCATTTCCTGCTGCCAGCCGTTTGGCCCCCCAAATTGGTCATATACTTCTGCACGAACCCAGAAATGATAATACACCAGCACATTGCGCCAGTTACTGCCCGCCGGAATCGCCTGATCATAAGGAAGCGTATCATGCGCGGTCAGCCAGTCAAGCGCAGGTTGAAGTCTGCTGCTGTCATCGCTCGCCACGCCTGCGGCAACTGAGGCGAGGATGCCTTCGCAGGTGGCCGTTCCGTAGGAATGAAAATGTGGGCCCTCCGGCAGTGGGCCGGCTTTATTGGCATCGGCAACCACTGATGAAAAATAGAATCCCCCATCAAAGGGAACCGATTCTGCTACCCGGGAATCATTGCTTTGTTTTTGCAGTAGGCGGAGAAAGCCTTGGGCTTTTTCAAATGCCTCCGGTGCATCAATCTCTGTCTCCTGTAATGCCTGTAGGACTTTGCGAGTGTGTGATAAATCTACATGCCCTGTTTCACCAGTAGGAATGCCCATCTCGCCAAAGCCCCAGGCTCCATAAGCCGGATGCTCCGGCCCAATGCCTCTGGCTTCGGTAAACTGCTGAGAAAGCAGGTAGCCTGCCATTTTTCGCTGTAAGTCAGGTTCCCGGTCCAATTGATACAAAGCCCGTAAGGCATAGGAAGTCGCATAATTGGGATATTCGAGCACTTGTGGATCAGCCAAGCCCAAGGCACCCGCCTCATTGGTGTGGGTTTTGATGAAGGCCACTGCCTGATCGATTTTCGCAGACTGGACCGGATAAAAGTCATTGGGTACCTGCAGCAACTGATACAGCACAAAAGCAGTATACGCTTGTCCCCCTTTCAAAATACCGTGGGTTTCGCTGTGCCATCCACCATCAGGCGCCTGCTGGCTCCACAGGTATTCTACTGCTTTGAACAAATTGTAGTCGGCAGTGTCATTGAGCGGTTTACAACTACTCAAGAGGATCAGCAATAACAATGGGAGGTACTTCATGGACAAAAAATGATGGCAAATCTACTGATTGTAACAATCTGCTGTTCAGGAAAATGTTTTGCGTCTCTCCTAAAGGAAAAAGAAAAGGGTGGGATACTGCTGTATCCACACCCCTGCACCTGACACATGGTCGAGGTGATCACCACACTATCCATGGATTTTTCTATTCTTTTGCTGTCAGCAAGCTGGCGTCCCGGTCAACCGTCAGCGTCAGCACACAAGCCGCAGTGCAGAAAACCGGACTGGTGATGCAATGATGTCCAGACCAACTGCCATCGGGATTCTGGATCTTGTTCAGGGTCGCAGTGATGTCCTTCTCCCATTTTTCCCAGCTATCGCCCCCCATTACGTACATGGATTCACTGGTCATCATATGGCTGAGAAATTCTTCTCCGCCATTGTTGCCAAAGCCTGCCTGTACACTTTTGTCCTGTACCCGCTCTGCTGCAACCGCATTCACACCAAAATCGCGCTCCAGTTTTTGTGCCTCGTCAAGGGACAAACCTGCGTCAAGCAGCACTTCAGTATTCACCGGGACATCATCCGCTGTTGCATATTCCTGGCTGATATCGCCGCGGTCATAGGCCTCTTTGATGACGCTTTTTGCACGCTTGGCTTCCTTGGCAGTGGCACGTACCGTGCTGGAATAGGTATACAAAGAAACGCCAGCAGACTTGCCACCAAGAACAGCGCCGCTACGATCGACATTTTGAGCCTGATTGGCGCGGGCTTTCTCCACCACTGAATCCGCTACCCTAAACCCAAACTCTTTGGCTTCTTCCAGCGCGTTATTGGCCATTGCATCCTGAAGAACGCCCGCCCAAGTTCCCCCAGCCATGCCTCCCTGCGCGTCTTGTGCATTCTGAATGCGTTCCAGACAAATTTCAATTGCATGCTCAAGGCGTTCCTCTCTTTCCACGTCCACAATGGGCAGGATACGGGTGAAAAACTGGCTGGTCATGGCCACATCAATGTTTTGTCCCAGTTTAACCTGCGGCTGGGTTCCCTGTAACTTCGTGATATTGGTATGTTGTTCCTTCGCATCTTCTACCGCGTTCAGGAGATAATCAAGTGCCTGGCTGAGGTTTGCATGATACTGCCCTTCAGTCAGCGTATTGCCAGCACGAAGCAAGGCCATCGCCACGAAGGCAGTGGTCGCAGGATCCGTTTTGACCGCATGGGGATTGCGAACGTTTTGGCGAGCGTGAGCCCCGGCTCCCCAGCCGCCATCTTTGGCCTGTGCTTTGTGCAGCCAGCTCAGTGCCTTGACGACTTCCGGGCTCAGTTCTTTACCAGGGGGACTGGCCATCAGTTGCAGGGCCAGATGAGCCTGTTCGACTTTGGTGTGCGGAGATGGATTGTGGCAGGCCGTGGCAAAGAGCAACAGGGCCAGTAGGCTGTGAATCAATGTTGGTCGGATCATGGTTTAAATGATTATGTGTTTGCTACATAAGAAAGATTGAACCGCCCTCTCTTTTCCACATTTTCCCCTAAAAATCTTTCCCTTTTGAATCAGCAAACCTCTTTTTCCGTTGATATAAAAGATGAAAAGCATTTTTCTCTTTTTCTGGTCAATCCTTTTACCCTGGTATGTATCGGGTCAGCTTCAGCAATTGGAAGGAAACATTCGCAATGCCTCCAACGGTGATCCAGTGGCTTACGCAACGGTTCAGGTAGAAGGAGAAAAGTTGGGAGCAGTGTCAAATGCAGCGGGTGCTTTTTCCCTTTCCATTCCACAGAATTGGCTCACAGAGAGAAAAATTCTGCGGATTGCCTCAATTGGTTTTGCCACGCAAAAGGTCCAGCTCAGCCCGAACGACACACAGCTGGAGATCTCGCTCAAAGAAGCTCCTTTTACGCTGGCCACGGTCTATATCTATTCAACTGACCTGAGCGCCCGTCAATTGGTCAAGCAGGTATTCAAACGAATTGCAGACAACTATCCCAGCGAGCCCTATTTACTGCATACATTTTACCGGCATTATTGCATGGAAAATGGTGCCTATGGACGATTGATTGAAGCGGCAGTTGATGTATATGATCGAAAGGGCTATAACAAACTCTATGCGTATCCATCTAAAAAAGTGGGGATGCAGGTCCGGCAGTTGCGGCGTAGTTTCGACTTTACCAGTATGTCTTTTCGGCGGCATTTGCCCATCGCCCTGAACACCACCCTTCTACGCGATCGGGCCAGCTATGAAAGCCCTTTGTCCCGCAACCTCAACAACAAAAAATTCAGCTTTGCCTATACAGACACGACCATTTTCGATGGCGATCTGGTATATGAGGTGTCAGTGGCAGGAAAAACCCGGGGAAGAAAGTACAAAGCCAAAGTATACATCCATGCCGGTGATCTGGCGTTTATCCGCACGGAAGAATCTTACGCATATGTGCGGACCAAAGACCAGAACCGCTTCATTCGCAGTGATGAATTTGCCACCACCTATCGCAAGCGGAATGGGAAATATTATCTCGACCACATTCTGAATCAGGGCCAGTTATATGATCAAAGCTTAGGAGAAAAGGGTGAAGTGCTTTATTCTGAAGACCATTATCATCGGGTAGAACTGATGACCAATGCGGTGGAAACAGAAAATGCAGAGCCGCTTTATGGCAAACAACCCTCAGCGGAAGAATTGGCGGTCATCACCTATGATCCAGGCTTCTGGGACAACTACAATGTGCTCAAGGCAACGCCCCTGGAGAATAATATTGCTGTCGATCTCGCCAAACGCATGCCGCTGAAACAACAGTTTGACCAGTTTGGGAAGGACCGCGACAATCCACAATTGCGGGATATTCTCGCGAATATTCAGTATCGCAGCCTGCTCCGACGCTACCGGGGACAGGTGGTTTTGGTGGCCGTTTGGGACAGTGAATATAGCCCCGGCTTGCGGGAGCTCTTGCTGGCACGTAAGCTGATCAAATCCTATAAAAATGATCCCATTGCCATGATTTTTCTGTCAACCGATCCAACTGATGCAATGTGGCGGGAGGCAGTAAGGAAGAAAAAACTCAAGCTTGGATCTCATCTGCGGGTTGGAAATGGCTTGTCTTCTCCCCTGCTACAGCAGCTGGGTGTTAACAAGACACCCTATTTTCTCTTGATCAATCGGGAAGGCGAAGTGGTTCTGAGAGGCGACAAACTACCGCCTGCAAAAGACATTCAGCGAGAACTGGATGCGGCTCTAAAACCGTGATCACTGTACGGAGGAAGGATGATTCAGGCTCACAGATTGAATGCTCTGGCCGTTGATAAACAGTTCTGAATGCGGGTCCTGATAAAAGCGGGCGTCATTGACCATCTCTTGTCCGACGATACACTGACCAAAATTGTAGAACTGCCCTTGGTTCAACATGGTCCGATTCACCTTGAATGAACCATTTTTGAGATTGGTGGTAATGGCAGTCGGTTGAGCGTGATATGAATGAATATCCGTCAGAGCCGCCAGGTGATTGTCCAGTTTACCGGCATTGTCGACGGAGGGAACAAATAATTCCCCAAAGTTGTCCAGACTTCCCCCGGGATGGATATTGATGGCACCGTCTGCGGAAAAGAGCTGTGCTTTGGGTAAAATGGTTAGGTTTCCGCTAATGCTGATCGGGAAGCCGGATACATAGGTCAGTTCATGCAATACAATGGTGTCCCCTGGCGCAATCTGGTTGCCAGGATAAGCCGGGGACCAATTCGCAGGGTTTTCAAAAAAATGATCCTCAGTCG
>JBCBZF010000215.1:0-7908 GCA_039815525.1 Bacteroidota bacterium
CAATCCATGATACAAGCCTTTGACTATTGTCAGAAAGTGGGCGGAACAACGGTTTTGCTGGTACCAGCAGTGGTGAACGAAAGCGTTTCCTATGCGGATGCCTGGACCCGTTCGGTCGCTGAAATCAGGAAGATGCTACCTGAAGCGGAAAAAGCAGGGGTGCGGATCGCGATTGAGAACGTCTGGAATAATTTTTTATTGAGCCCGCTGGAAGCAGTCCGTTACATCGATGACTTTGAGAGTCAATGGATTGGCTGGTATTTCGATGTCGGCAACATTGTCCGTTATGGTTGGCCGGAGCATTGGATCAAGAGTCTTGGCAAAAGGATTCTCAAGATTGATGTCAAGGAATACAGTCGCAAAAAGCAAAAAGAGGAAGGCATCTGGGAAGGTTTCAAAGTAGAATTGGGGGAAGGGGATTCGCAATGGGACAAAGTCAATCGGGCATTGGCAGAAATTGGGTATGCAGGTTGGGGCTCAGCTGAAGTATCTGGTGGAGACCGAACACGTTTATCGAACATATCTGACCGCATGGATATGATTTTTCAACGCTAATCTATTTTTTTCAGCAGAGGGCCGCCTGAATTGTAATTTGCGCAGGTTAGAAATCCAGGAGATGAAAAAAATTTTACTCGTTTTCGTTTCCCTTTTTGCTTCTGTATCCCTCTTTTCCCAGTGCCCCGGTAGTTGTGTAGATGTTACCATTGATAATGTCGCCGACGGGGGAGAAACCATTTGTATTACCTCAGATTATACTGGCACCATCACCTTCAATGGTGGCGACGTCTGTGTAGCCCCCGGTGTAACCTGGACGTCCACTACGGACATCAGTCTTTCGAGTGGAAACCTGACCATCCACGGAACACTCACGGGCAGTAACTTAACCGTATCGAGCTTTTCTGCCTTTTTAATTAACAATGGCACCATCAACATGAATGCGAAGGTGCTGGCTCAAAATTTTTCTTTCCTGACCAATAATGGCACCATCAATTGTCTCGATTTTGAGAATGATGGCTCTTTTGTCAACAACAATATATCAGCTATTCTCAACGTAAGCCACCAGTTTTACAACCGCGGCGAACTGACCAATTACGAGACCATCAATGTGGATTGCTCCAGTGGTCTGGGAACCTGCGAGTTTCGCAATGAACCCGTCGGTGGTCAGGACCTCAACAATCAGGGTCTGATCAATGTCAATGCAGACGGTCTCTTCAATGGTGCATTTACAGGTTCTGGGGAATACGTTTTTGCAGATCCGAGCAAAGAAGTTTCCTTCGACTGGACCGGCGGCACCTATACCGGCTCAGATAAATTCAACATCGCCGGAGACCTCCGGTTTGGCAGCATTAGCCAGGTCAATGGCGGAAACTTCACCGTAGATGGATATTCGGATTGCGGAGGCGTCAGCTTCAGTGGGACCATTTGCGATACTGGCAATCCGACCCATGACTTTGACGCAGCCTGTGCCAGTTCAGGCTACACCATTGAATGCACCCTTCCAGTTGAACTGCTAGATTTTTCGCACGAAGCGTCAGAAGAAAGCCTGCAGTTTTACTGGATTACCGCTGATGAAAGAGGCGTTTCCCATTATGAACTGGAAATGGAAACTGAAACGGGGGAGTTTGAAATGGTCGACATGGTTTGGAGCGATAATCATACGAATATCCATGAATATGCCTCGGCCACTATTTCCAGACCATATGAAACCAGTCGATTCCGCTTGCGGATGGTCGATATAGATGGAAGTACGGACTTTTCTCGTATGATTGAAATCAAAGGCAAAACCAGGACAAATGATTTCCGAATTGGACACGCAAACCTTAGAAAACACTTCCATTTTTTCACCGATCACAACACCGCTCAAACCTTGAATGTATATACCCTCGATGGACGAAAAGTTCAATCGTATCAGGTTAATTCAGCAGGCAGGCATCTACTGAAACTCAAGCATCGCCATCGATTCCTGGTCTTTGAGTTGGTCAGTCCTTATGGACGCCAGATCAGGAAAATTGCGGTATAGGAGACACTGTTACCAGTTCTTTTCTGAACGAAGGGCCAGTATTTGGGCAACATGATGCTGCCCATGCCAGGCATACAAGCCCAGCGTAATCCGCAGATCAAATTCTTTTTCACTTTCCGGATGGTAGAAACGGCGATCCCAATCTTTGGTCTCAAACTGATTTATCAATATGGCCCAGCGTTGATGAAGGGATGTCAATAGATCAAGCGACATCCCTATCGGGGCGGTTTGGGCATCATGCAATCCACTCCAGGGATCCTGCGCATAGGCTTTGATCGCAGGGGTGTCTTCGGTCAACGTCCAGCGAAACCGGATATAACCATTGACGTGGCTATCAGCCACATGATGTACCACCTGCCGGAGCGTCCAACCGCCCTCGCGATAGGGCGTATCCAGTTGCTGGTCATCCAGACCGGAAACCGCTTCAGCTATTTGAATAGGCAGGTCCTTCAGCTCTTGCAACCAGGTCGCACAGTCTGAATCCAGAATCTCAGCCGGCGGCTGATAGCGGCCGATGGGATACCGAAGACTTTCAAGCGTAATTTGATCCATACATCAGTTGCGCTTGGTCTTAATCAGAATCACACCATTTTGGCCCTGGACCCCATACATTGAAGAAGCCGAAATATCTTTGAGAACTGAGATTTTGTCAATGTCATTGACCACAATGCGATTTGCCACGGCAGAGTAACTGTCTCCGATGGGTACGCCGTCCAAGACAAACAGGGGCTCTCCGGTCCGGCTTTCAGAGGCAATGCCTCCCCGAATGTATACGCGGGCCCGATCGCCAGAGCCAGAAACAGATACACCAGGTACACGGCGAAGATAATTGGCCAGGCTTAAGATTGCATTGTCAGGCTTCACTTCTGTAACAGAGTTCGTTGAAGCACGCTTGTCTTTTTTACCGATGTAACCAGCGTCTATTTGTTCTCCATTTTCTGTCGCAAGCTTTGTTACTGGCTTACAGGCGATTACCCCGAGGCAGAAGCTAAAAAGCAAGCCCAGGACCCAAAGTTGATTGTTTTTCATTGTAAGATCATTCGTTGTTAGTAGTTGCTAACAATATACTCAAATGAATGCGGTTTGGGAAGGACGTTTTGGTCGCCTGCGGCTCACGTATACAGGAAGAATGGCAAAATTTTCAACAGATCAAGCTAATCGAAAACAGATTGATGCTTAACTTTGTTGCTTCAAAAAACGGAAGGGGCCGGGAAGCCTTATCCAAACACACCGAATCGCAGTCTTTATGATCGTCAAAGAGGTACGCAACCTGTATCAGGCAGAAATTCTTCAGCAAATCCAAGACCTCCCCTCCCGCCCCAATGTCGTTGGATTTCTGGCTACCAACAATGAACCCGCCCACACTTACGCTCGTTTTATGCGGCGGGCATTCGAGCGATTTGACATTCCTTTTCGCCTCCGACAACTTGAAGCAGATGAACTACCCAATGCCATCTCGATTGCCAATCATGATCGGAATGTGCACGGCATCTTCATCTTCTATCCCATATTTGAAGACACCCGGGATTCGGAATTGAGAAACAATATTGCTCCGGAAAAGGATCTTGAGGGACTGTCTCGTTTTTGGATTGACAAACTCTATGTCAATGATCGTTTTGCGGTTCATGGAGATCAGGATAAAAAAGCCGTTCTACCCTGCACCTCGCTTGCCATCGTGAAAGTGTTAGAGGCCTGTTTTCCCACATGGGGCGAAAAAGACATTCCGCTATCTGGAAAGGTGGCCACCGTCTTCAATCGGAGCGAAGTGGTGGGAAAACCGCTGGCTGGCATGTTGTCCAATGACGGCGCAAAGGTATACTCGTTTGATGTTCATGGCCCTAAGCTGTTTCAGGATGGACAAATGATGGACATTGATATCAGTCGGTCTGAGGCCCTTAGCATGTCTGACATCGTGGTAACGGGTGTCCCCAGTGAAAAATTCCCATTGGTGACAGCAGAAGAAATCAGGGAGGAGGCAGTCTGCGTCAACTTCTCGGAGATCGAAAATTTCACTGAAGCAGCCAGAGAAAAATCCCGCATCTACATTCCGCGGGTCGGGCCGGTGACAGTGGCCATGTCGATTCGAAATAGCTTGAGGCTATATGAGAATTTTCACATGTAAGCCACATTTTACACCTGGATTTACATTCTTTTACAAAGGAAATCAGCTTTTCAATGTGAAAAGACAGATGTTTGCCTAGGTCATTTCATTTATCTATCACGCATGAAATACGCAGCTTTTGTTTTCTTTTGCCTCCCGCTCTTGCTTTGGGCGCAGGAAGAGTATCCCTTTCCTTCTCTCAGTCCCAAAACACATTTATCTTACCAAATTGGGGATACGGAGATTGAGATTGAATATGAACGCCCAGCTGCCAGAGGCAGGACCATTTATGGTGAATTGGTGCCCTGGAACAAGGTATGGCGAACCGGAGCGGGCGATTGTACCAAAATCAGTTTCAGCAGGGATGTGAGGCTAAACAACCAGGCAGTTCCAAAAGGGACCTACAGCTTATTCAGCATTCCCTCGCCCGATCAATGGGTAATCATTCTGAACGCAGATACCAGCCTGTATGGGAGCCCCGACTATGATTCGAATCAGGATATTGTGCGTTTTGTGGTGCGGACTCAGCAAAGCGACCGCTTCTACGAAAGCCTCACATTTGACCTGGATTTCGTCCCAAATCATGGCAGAATCTATATTTCATGGACTGATGTCCAGGTGTCTTTTGATCTGTTCACGGATACAGATCAAACGGTCCAACATATGATTACGACCGACTTATTGACCAAAGAAAGCAAAGTGGCGGATCATTATCTGGGAGCTGCTGAGTACCTGCTATATCAGCAGCAAGATTATGCGCAGGCCCTCAAATTGGTGGAACATGCTTTCAGCCTTGACCCCAAAAGTGCGTGGGGCAGTAGGCTTAACATCCTCCTTCTCATGCGGTTGAAGTACCATCAAAGGGCTTTGGCTGCGGTTGATGCAGCGGTCGCCCGCTCTCAGCAAAGTTCTTTCCCCAATGCAAAGGAGAAGCAATGGGAGCTCAATTACTGGGAATCATTCCGTAAAAAAATTCAGGCCGCACAGGCGGAATCCAACAACTGAATGATCATGGATGCCTGTCAGGTACTCTTTGCATCAGTTTTTCCGGGTGTTGAACCACTTCAAAACCAAACTCGCGATACAAATCATGTGCATCATCTGTGCCCAGCGACCAGCGCATATTCAGTAGACCGGGCTGATTCACAGCGGTTCCAACCAACCATTTCCCAAGGCCCTTACCGCGCCAGGAAGGATCAACAAAAACATCACAAAGATGTGCAAAGACGGCTTGATCGGTCATCACCCGGGCGAAACCAATTTGTTGCGGGCCATGATACAAACCAAAATTAAGACTGTTCCGAATGGAGACCCGAATCGTCTCTTTACTCCTACCCTTGCCCCAATATGAATCGGTGAGAAACGGAAAGACAAAATCCAGATCAATCCTGGCTGGATCTGTAGAAATTGAATATTCAGCATCTTCTGTCAATTGATCCTGAAAGATCTGGCCCAGATGATGGTCCAGGTGGACAATGTAATCTTCCAGCCAAAAAGAAAAAGGAACCTTTTTCCCATCTGGATTCACAACCTCTATTGTCTCGATATGATCTGTAGCCTGTGATATCAGAAATAGCATTTGCTGATTCAAGCTGCGCCATAAATCAATCAATTGATCAGCTGCCAATTCCTGCCAGTGATTGGCCCGAGCCAGCACGTCCTGTGGATAGCTAAGAATCTGATATGGCTCAGATAAACCAATGATGCGTGCATGTCGCTGCCAATTATTTGCCGCTGAGTCAATTAAATGCCCCAAAATTTGCTTTCGGGACCACTTTCCCTCTGCAACTGGCTCTTGAATATGGTTTTCTCCCAGGGCAAAGAATCGCTTTGGAACACTCTCTATATGTTGTTGCAAACGAGCTAAATAGGTAATTCGATCCATTGTTGATTACTTAATAAGAGCTGATACGCTTGGAGGGTGTGGGAGGTTCAATTTTGCCAAAGGATCTTCCTCAACGGCTTGAGGCACGACCTTCAGGGGCACCACCCCAGCCCAGATATCCAAGGCGTAATCATTCGGATCATCTTTCGGTCCTCCGCTCCGGATTTTGGCAGAGCCTTCTTCAATGGGAAAAGCCAAAATTGTGGTCGCTTTCATTTCTCCAGTATTGGGCTGGCGGCACTCATCCCAACGACCAGCCAGGATTTGCTCAGTAATCGCTTTCATCCCCAATAATTTTTCACTGTCATCCTCCACCAAACGACACTGTCCAAACAAAATGACAGAGCGATAATTCATAGAGTGATGAAAGGCGGATCGCGCCAATACCAATCCATCCAAATGGGTAACACTCAAACAAAGCTGAGCCCCTTCAGTCAGTGCCATCATGGTCCGGCTTTTCACGGCGCCATGAAGGTAGAGCTGATTGTCGACCCTTCCATAGGCAGTCGGAATGATAAATGGCTGTCCCTGATGCTGGAAGCCAAGATGGCACAGATAAGCAGCATCGAGAATATTGTTGATTGTTTCACGGTCGTATATGCCGCGATCGGTCCTTCTGCGCAAAGCAGAACGCCCCCCTTTCAGGCTTTGTGATTCCATTTCTTTGATCTTTGCCAACAAATGTATTCCTTAGAGGACTACACGACAGGGCCAGAAACCACAGCTTAAGTAGTCCGGTTATGTTACCATATAAAAGCCTGATCAGCATCGATAAAAACGTCGGTACGCCAGTGTATCTACAGGTAGCCAATGCGCTCATCCGGGAAATCAAGCATGGGAGTATCCTCCCGGGTAGCCGTCTTCCAGGCAGCAGGACCATGGCAGAAATTCTGGACATACACCGAAAAACCGTCGTGGCAGCCTATGATGAGTTGTATGCTCAGGGCTGGATTGAGTTGCGCCCTTCGAGCGGGACCTATGTGAGCAGCCTGATACCGGAATGGACCCCTTCCCCGGTTGAGGAGAGTAATAAACAAAACGGGCCCTTAGAAGAAACAGGTTATCCCCCTCTCCCGCGCGTGCTCGTGTTGGTGGTGGACTGATAGATCTTCACCTGTGCCGCGGCTTGTTTGGCCCTCTTGGCGTTCTCGATAACGCACCAAAATTACACGTGTGTGTGTGTGTGTGTGCCGCGGGTCACCGACGTTTACGAGAGATGGTCTCCTTTTTTTTTTTTCCAAGGCCGAGGTGTACCGCGGTTTTGCAACGTTTCAAGAGAGGTTGGAGCAGCACCGATCCACCTTGCAGTGTTTGTATGCCACACTCGATCAACTCTTGCCTCATCACTCTGCCCGATGAAGGTGGGTCCCCTTCTGACTTTTTTTCCTTCCTCCTCGTCTCGTGAAAATCCTAATCCTTCTTCCGTCATCGCGCGTACCCTCCGTCGTCATCCGCTGCGCACGACGATTTGGTCGGCTGGACGGGCGGGGTCTGTATCTCGGTCGATGGCACATCACCTGGTATGCTCAACCGACAATCCGTCCGCAATGATACGACGCGATTCATCAGGGCAAGATCCTCCAGGTCAGCCGAGGAATCGAGTGCCGCGACCTGCGGGAGCCTCTTGGGGTCGTCGCCTGCCTGGTGGTGAGCCCGCCGTCCCGTCGTCTCACACGTACCCATCACGTGTTGCAACCGTCCGAGCCGTTCTTTCCTCACCTTGACCTTGTGTGGTCCTTCCGTCCCTGGCATGAGGTCTCTCCAAGCATCGCGTGCGGCGCAGACACAGGTCTGATGTTGCGCGAAGCCGATCTGGTCGATGGCGGTTCGGATCAGAACTTCTACCATTGGGATCTCAATTCAGGTTCCGCCGTGATGCTCAAAGGATCAATGGGCGCGGAA
>JBCBZF010000840.1:0-3244 GCA_039815525.1 Bacteroidota bacterium
CCTGAGTGCTGTCTATCGCATTGCTGGATTTGAGCATAATTTTGGTGTTCTCGCTGTGAACAATCGCTCTATCAAAGTTGATCATTTCCCCATGGGAATCGACTATGAGAAATACGCTTTCCCTGAGAATTTGTCTCGGATTTCAGAGGAGGTACGGTCCATCAACGACTACAGCAAGCATGGTAAGCTGGTCATTTCTATTGACCGACTGGATTACTCGAAAGGAATTCCCCAGCGAATCCGCGCTTACAATCAATTTTTGAAAAATCATCCTCAATACCACGGGAAAATCACCCTCGTGCTTCTGGTGGTACCCTCCCGATCGAACGTAGATCAGTATCAGAATCTAAAAGAAGAAATCGATTTACTGGTCGGCCGGATAAACGGAGAATATGGTACCTTCAATTGGATTCCGATTCGCTATTACTACCGCTCCTTTAAGTTCGAAAATCTATGTGCGTTGTATCGTGCTTCGCACATTGCTCTGATTACGCCTTTGCGTGATGGCATGAACCTGGTGGCCAAAGAATTTGTGGCCAGCAAAGAGTCGTCCAAGCAAGGCGTCCTAATTCTGAGCGAGATGGCAGGGGCAGCCAATGATCTGCCTGAAGCCATCATCATCAATCCCAATGATATCAATGAGATCGAGCGGGGTTTGTTGCGTGCGGTGGAAATGCCCGAAGAAGAACAGGCCATCCATCTGGAAGAAATGCAACGCAAATTGCGCCGATACAATGTCAAGCATTGGGCAAACAGTTTTATTCGCATGCAAATGGAAGTGAAAAAATTTCAGGAAGATCGCGAAACCAAGCTTTTGAGTGAGGAAAGCCTCCAGGGAATGATAGAAGCCTATCGTACCGCCCAGTCCCGCTTATTGTTGCTGGACTATGATGGAACCTTGGTTGGCTTTAAAAATGACCCCAATGCAGCTTCTCCAGATGATGAACTGCATCAAACCATCCGTGCGCTACTGGATCAGGAAGAAACGGTACCAGTAATCATCAGTGGCCGGGACCGCTATACGCTCGAAGAATGGTTTGGCCCTACTGGTATAGAAATGGTCTCTGAACATGGCGTCTGGCTGTGGCGCGGCGAACGCTGGCGCCTCAATGAAGGCGTCATTTCTACCTGGAAACCAGCAATTCGTCCTATCCTGGAAGGCCTGGTAGAGAGAACGCCTGGCTCTTTCATCGAAGAAAAAGATTATACGCTGGCCTGGCACTATCGACGGGTAGACAATGAATTGGGGGCCAATCGGGTACGTGAAATCAGAGATGAGTTGATCTATCTGACGGCAAATCACGACTTACAGGTCCTGGAAGGCAATAAAGTGGTAGAGATACGGAATGCTGGTATCAACAAGGGGAAAGCAGCCAGCTTGTGGCTGTACCGGCAGCCATGGGATTTTGTCATGGCCATTGGTGATGACCATACTGATGAAGACACCTTTGAAGCCGTCCCTGACTCGGCCTATACAGTTAAAGTAGGTTTGTCAAGAACCCAGGCAAGATTCAAGGTTCGCTCTGTAGAAGAAGCCCGGGAATTGCTAAAAACCCTGTCCGAGTCAAAACCTATTGAAGAAGACTGAGCAAAGCTGCAACCATTAATTGAAAATAAAGTCTCCTTTTGCATGTAACACCCTTTGCGGATTGCGAACATGTATTTTTCATTTGGGCCCAAAAGCGTTGCCCTCCTCCTCTTTTTTTCATTCGGTATCCTCTTTTCCATTCTTCTTCTGGGAAAGTACCTTCGTCATCAGCAGAAATCCTCCGCCTGGCTGAGTGGCTTTGTTTTTTTATGCGCAATGTACCTGGTGCCATGGATGTGTGGATATGCCAATTGGTATGCGCAGGACGGATATAGCGAAATACTATTTTTCATTCCTTTCCAACACCTTTTTCTGATTGGCCCTTTCATTTGGTTTTATACCCAGTCGCTCCTCCTTTCCGGTCGTCGTATCAAGGCTGTTGAACACTTACATTTTCTACCTGCATGCCTTTATCTTCTCTACAGCCTGGTCATGTTTGTTTGGGATCAATGGCTGGGAGATGCGCCTTTCTTTTATGCAGACCAACGAGACCGGGATCTCGACCAATGGTATCAGCTTTGTGGAGGATTGTCCATGCTGGCCTATACCCTACTCTCTTTGCGTCTGTACCTTCGCTATTCCAAAAGAATTTACGAGACCATTAGTTATGCCGATGAGGTGGTCTATCATTGGATAAAACGTTTTCTGCTGTCGCTGGCTTTGATCCTGATTTTTCGCATTGTACTCTTTATTGAACAACCTCAGTGGGGGGAGTTTGGCGCGAAATTTTGGTATTACGTTTTATTTGGAGGCCTGGCAGGCTACATCGGCTTGGCTGGATATGGCCATGCGATTCGGGAAGCCATTCTGAGGAGTGGCGTGAAACAAATGCATTTGGTGCCACATGATATCATCCATCAAGCCGAAGAAAATGCCACCAGCCTGGCAGAGGCTGACAAAGCCATCTGGAAGGACCGCATTCAAGACCTGATGCAAGCAGAAAAACTTGCATACAATCCCGGATTGACCCTTCGCGAACTAGCTGATAAATTATCGACCAATCCCCGACAAATCTCTCAGGTGATCAATCAGGGCTTTGGGATGAACTTCAATGACTTCGTTAACCAATATCGACTGGAGGCTGTCAAAGATGCCTTTGAGCGAAACGAACACGAACAGCACAGTATTCTGGGAATTGCCCTGACCTATGGCTTTAATTCAAAGACAACCTTCAATCGGGTCTTCAAAAAGGAAACTGGCATGACGCCGAAGCAATATTTGATGCAAAAAAAGAGTGCCAAATCATGATTTGGCGCGCTGAGGGCTGCTTTTTGCCGCATGTTTGTCTCAAAATATTTCAACATCATGCGACAAACAATTCTTAGCTGCTTCACAATTCTGCTTTCTTTTGCCTTTCTGGACGCTCAATCACTTTCCCAGGAAGAAAAGATATCACTGGATAAGATCCTGAACCAATACATTGAAACCGGCGATCCCGGGATGGCAATCGGCGTGGTCAGAAAAGGCGAAATTATTTATGAAGGCTATGCCGGCCTGGCAGATCTGAAAAGCAACCGCCCCATTTCAGAGAAGAGTGTATTTAACATTGCTTCCTGTGCCAAACAATTTACGGCAATTGCAGTCCTCCAGCTGATTGAAGAAGGCAAGCTGAATCTTGAAGATGATATTCGTCAGTTCTTCCCCGGTCTGCTTCCG
>JBCBZF010001238.1:0-1896 GCA_039815525.1 Bacteroidota bacterium
GGTATGATTGTGCTGATCAAAACGGGTAGAGACCGTCTGATGGGTACCAAAGATTTTTTCCATAAAGGCACTGGCATGTCCGCTGAAGCGACTGAATGGCTTATTCAGCAAGGTATTAAGCTAATGGGAATTGACCAATGGGGCTGGGATTTACCCCTTCCACATCTTATCCGGAAAGCCAAAGAGAGCCGCAATCCAGATATATTTTGGGAAGCGCATTTGGTGGGCGTAGACCACGAATATTGCCACATGGAGCAGTTGACCAATTTATCTGCCTTGCCCTATACAGGATTCAAAGTCGCAGCATTTCCACTCAAAATCAAAGGCGGTTCAGCTGCTCCGGCAAGAGTCGTGGCCATATTGGATGAATAAGCAGAGTATACGTAATCTGGTGGAAAAAGAGTAGCTTGCAGAGGTCAATGGATCAAGCCAATAACCCCATGAAAAAAATCATTCTCTGCCTTTTCTGTGCATTGCTGGTGTGTTCCCTCAAGGCTCAAAGTCTCATCGGCGCCTGGGAGAGCTATTCCGTTGCCGAAAACGGAGATTCACTCCGGAGTGTGGTCATATTCGCAGACGGCTTTCAAGTGATCACGACTTATGAAGCGCAAACGGGAAGATTTATCTCTACCAATGGCGGTTCCTGGCAGTTGGAAGGGGATCAGATGACGGAAGTCGTCGAGTTTGACACCCAAAAACCAGAACGGGTTGGCAGCGAAGTACGCTTTCAGATAAGGATCTCCAAAGATGAAATTCAAATCGTCGGCAGCGATTCGAAATTCAGACGGATTGACAATGGGCAACCGGGCAAGCTACAAGGTGCCTGGTTGATGTCAGGCCGGGTGAGAGATGGAAAAACCAGTATGCGCGACACCAATCGTCCTCGGAAAACCATGAAGATTCTCTCCGGTACCCGTTTCCAATGGATTGCCTACAATACGGAAACGAGAGAATTCAAAGGAACCGGAGGTGGCACCTACAGCACCATCGATGGGAAGTATACCGAAAACATTGAATTCTTTTCACGGGATGACAATAAAGCAGGGCTGATTCTTGCCTTCAACTTTGAGTTAATTGAAGGCACTTGGCATCATACCGGCTTGTCAAGCAAAGGCGATCCAATTCACGAAATCTGGAGCCCGCGACAGAAGCAATGATAGACGCTTGTCATTCACGTACGATCTTATTCAATAATCTCCTCACATCGCTTCCGCAATAACCCATATCGTTCCCAAGCTCTACCAGCTGTCAGGCTACCAGATTATGCGATCGGTATTTTCCCACATGCTCCTACAAAATCAGCCATCAAAAAGGCCATCAAAAAAGGGCAAATTACTGTAAATGGTCAGACTGCCACAACGGCCACCTTCATTCGTGGTGAAGAAGAGATCAGCTTTTTGATTCCAGAATCAAATCCTCAGAAAAAGCCGTTTATCTTTCCCCTGAGCATTTTATGGGAAGATGCCCATTTGGCGATCATTCATAAACCGGCGGGCATTGTGGTTAGTGGCAACCAATTCAAGACCATCGCCAATGCTTTGCCGCAAAATCTGGACGTCAGTCCCTGTGCTGATGCCTGTCCACCGCAGCCGGTGCATCGCTTAGACTACGCTACTACCGGCCTTTTATTGGTCGGGAAGACCCACAGTAGTGTCCGCACTTTGAATACGATGTTTGCTGAAAAGGAGATTGAGAAAAGCTATTATGCGATCACCATTGGGGCAATGAAAGCCAAAGGCAGCATCACTTCTGATGTTGATGAAAAGGCATCGACTTCCCATTTCCAGGTAGTGAACTCTATTCCATCCGAAAAATTCGGTACCCTCAGCCTCGTCAAATTGAATCCTCAAACGGGCCGCAGACATCAACTCAGAAAACACTTATCAGGGATTGGAC
>JBCBZF010000159.1:0-8942 GCA_039815525.1 Bacteroidota bacterium
AATGTCTACACCGATGAACGCTGGTCTGATCCTTTCGACAGTCAGGGTAATCTGGATGTGATTCCGGTCAGTACCACCAATCTGGATCAGGAGTTGGCCTTTCAAGTGAAGGTTTACCCCAATCCAGCCACAGATTTTGTGAAAATAGACGTACCCACCGGCGGATTTTGGCTGGAGATTTTGACCTTGAGTGGACAAAAATTACAGCGGCATAGTATCCAGACCGAAGCCGAAATCTCAATACGGGATCTTCCTCCGGGGATCTATGTTTTCCAATTCCGTGCAGTAAACGGAGAAAATTTCATCAGCAAGAAAGTTGTGAAGTGGTGATGGCAACAGTTTTGTTCCGGTGACATCACCTCTCACTGTGATTTTTAGGCGAACGCTCAGATCAACTGGGCGTTCGTTTTATTTTTTGCGATATCGATTGAACCAGGCCACGATGTGGTCTACTTTGGTGATCAACTGTGAGGGACGATTGGAGATAAAGTGAAAGGAACCGGGAATTTCGACCAGCACGGTTTCAATCTTGCGTATCTTCAGTGCTCCGTACAACTGTTTGGCTTCTGACAGGGGCGTGCGCATGTCTGCCGTTCCGACCATGACCATGGTAGGCGTCTGGATGTTGCCTACCAGGGAAACCGGCGAAAACTTCATATAGGTTTCGGGATTCTCCCAGGGTTGTCCAGGGTAGCGATAATTGGCGTAGTAAAAATAATTATCAGCGGTCAGGGTCTTGCTGATCCAGTTCATGACGGGTTTGACCACGGCTGCGGCCCGAAAGCGATTGTTTTTTCCGATCATCCAAGCCGTCATGATCCCACCAGCACTGCCACCGGTTACAAACAGGCTGTCTTCTGAAATGTAGCCTTGCTTGAGCATGGCGTCCACCCCATCCATGACATCGTCATAGTCGTTGCCGGGATAATTGTGGTAGAGCAAATTGCCAAACTTTTCTCCGTAGCTGGTGCTGCCGCGTGGATTGGGATAAAAAACCACAAAACCTGCCGTGGCATAAAGCTGCATTTCAGGTGAAAAGCGATCCCCGTAATTGGAGATTGGGCCACCGTGGTTCTCGACCAGGAGCGGATATTGTCGTTCAGGATCAAAGTTTGGTGGCTTGACGATCCAGCCCTGGATACGATTGTCATCGACGGATGAATCGTACCAGATTTCTTCTACTGCACCAAGCTTGCGATAGGGGAGGAGGTCCGCATTCAAGGCACTGATCAAGGTACTTTCTCCTCCTTTGGCTGAGATGTAGGCAATCTCAGAAGGATGAGCAGGCGTGGTATGGGTGTAGACGATTTGTCCAGACTGACTCACGGAAAAAGAGCCGCCCCCATAGGGTCTGCCAATACCAGTGCCGCCCAAATCTTTGGCCACCGTTTCCATTTTTCCTGAAAGGCTACAATAGCCGATTTTGGTGTTGCCATGATCGTCAAACTGAAAATATAGCCCTTTGCCGTCAGGCGCCCACTGAGGGTTGGAAATGCTGCGATCCAGTCCGGTTTTGATTTCCTTTTTGCCTTTCCCATCCATTTTCATCACATACAAACGGGTCAGCTGATAGGTCTGTACTTTGTCGTCAAATCCGACATAGGCAATCTGTTTGCCATCAGGAGAAACCACCGGGCTTCTGTCTGGGCCATTGCGGTCGGTCAGGGGCTGAATGCTTAAATCGTCCAGCTTCAGGGCATAAATTTCCGAATTACGTGTCTGGTATTCCCAGTCTGGATTGAGATTGGCCGAAAAGATTAGTTGTTGGCCATCAGGATGCCAGATTGGACTGCCATGATTCAACGAGCCATCGGTCAATTGACGAGGACTGCCACCATCGGCAGGTACCACAAACAGATGGGTGAATCCGGGAGAAATATAGCCTGAACCATCGGCTTCATATTTAAGGCGGTCGGTTACTCGTGGGGCAGACGCCCATTTGGCGCCTTTGGGTTTGGGCAAAGACCTGACCAGCACTGGTGATTTGGCGGGCACTTTCATCGCAAAAGCGATTTGGGTACCATCTGGCGACCAGGCGAGGCCACGGGGAGATTGATTGAGTTGAGTCAAACGTGCACTATTGCCACTTTCTACCCAGTAGACGAAAATCTCTGATCCCTGATCGGTCCGACTGACAAAAGCAATCCGACTGCCGTCCGGAGACCAGACGGGATTGGACTCGGCTACGTCCCGCTCTGTCAACTTCATGTGCTGACTCCCATCGATGGACATGGTCCAAAGCCGTGATTGCCGGCGGTCTTTCATGATGTCCATGCCCCGTCTTTCGTATACGACCATTTTGCCATCAGGAGAAATCCGTGGTTTAGTCGCCCATTCGAGGGCAAACACATCCATTTGGGAAAATGGTTTTTGTCCAAACAAAAACCCGGAGAGAGAGATACATAAGAGGAAGGCAATGAAGCGCATGCTGTTGTGGTTTGTGTGAATCTGTCTCTAAATTAACAGATTGATGTAGGGGAAGAAAAAGATGTAGGAGAAAAGCAATCTGTGTATCAAGTTTGTATGAAATAACCCAATGATGAGAAACTTCTTTTTGTTCAGTCTGTTGTTTGCTTTCAACCTGACACTTATGGGACAACACAAAGCTGCCTACCAGATGTATACTGCTTCCGGCAAAAAGATCCATTTTGCTAAACTGCTGAAAAAGGTCCAGGACGCGGATGTCATCATGTTTGGCGAAAAGCACAATAACGCCATTGCCCACTGGCTGCAATTAGAACTGGCCACCGAATTGTCTGAAAAGCGAACGCTGATTTTGGGTGCGGAGATGTTCGAAGCGGATAACCAACCGGAATTAACAGCTTATGTGAAAGGAGAAATGGATGCCAAGACATTTGCAGAAAAGGCTCGCCTATGGCCCAACTATTCGACTGACTATGCACCGCTGGTGGACCTGGCAAAGGAAAAAGGTTTGGTCTTTGTGGCAAGCAATGTGCCGCGCAAATATGCGCGTTCTGTCTATAGCAGCGGCTTTGATGCGCTGGAAGAGCTGTCGACGGAGGAAAAACAATGGATTGCCCCTTTACCGATTCAATATGATTCAGAGCTTCCGGGATATAAAGATATGATGACCATGGCCCATGGCCACGGTGGCGACAATCTGCCCAAGGCCCAGGCTATCAAAGATGCTACCATGGCGCATTTTCTGCTCAAGAATCATCAGCCCGGAAGCCTCAGCCTACATTTCAATGGAAGTTATCATTCTCAAAACCGGGAAGGAATTGTCTGGTATCTCCAACAGCAGCAGCCAGACCTGAAGATTGTTACCATCACCACCGAGGAGCAAGATGATATCAGTCAGCTTGAGACTGACAATAAAAACAAAGCGGACTACATCATTGTGGTGGATAAACGGGTTACGCATACCTACTAATGAGAATCAAGAGTTTCGCCAAGAAGGCCATTTTTCCAAGCCTTCATTCGCATTACCAATGAAAAAGGAGAGCAATACGCTGACTGCTCTCCTCTTGTTGAATGAATGCTGTCCCTATTTTCGGGTCGGCTTGTAGGGAAGATATGGCTGGCAGACACATTTTTCACTGACGGTGGTAAACGCAGCTGGATTACAATATTGCGTCCCGTACCACACCGGACTGGCAGGGCCAGTGGTTCGCCAATTGAAATAGTAGGTCGTTCCATTTCCATCCAGAATGGTGCAGCCTTTAGCGGTTCCCTGAGGGTACCCAATGGTCACCACCTTGGTATTCACCAAAGATGAATTGTTCACCGTCCAGGTTTCCATTGGCGCACTGGTTCCGCTGGCCGCATCGTAGACATCTACCCAAAAAGTGGAATAATACTGGGTATTGGTGAGGGTCAGTTTCACATAAGGACCGAGTTTCCCGCAATGGGCAGTGTAGCTGGGCATACAAATCGGTGGCACCGCTGCTTGTGGACTGGCTGGATCTTCAATGGTGGATGGATTGACCTGTTCCATAAATGTACTCTCCTGGCAAGCGGTGAACAGCATCATGGTGGAGAGAAGGAGAGCAGGGACGAAAAATTTTATATATGACATGTTTAGGATATGAAAGGTGAAAAGAAGACAAGCGCAGGTCAGGGCCGAAGCCCTTTCCTGCATCGGCTTGGTTTACACTAAAGCTTGAGTAGATTTTTGGTGTGGAGCAATTGTCCCTGGAAACGCAGCTGGACAAAGCACAAGCCGCTGGGATGTTGACGCAGATCAAGGGAAGCATCAGAACTGGTCCGAACCACTTCCTGCCCCATGTGGTTGATGACAATCATTTCAATCCCGTCAACGCCTTGAAGTGCATGGGAGACAAAAACTTTCGCTTGCGTAGGGTTGGGATAGATTGAGAACAATTCGTCTTTGGCAAGTCGCTTTCCTTTGGATGGGGCAATGGGGGTCCCGCAATTGTCCAGGTTGGCGTAGAAAAGATTCTTGTCATTGATGTCAACCACACCATCACAAGTGAAATCAATCTGAAGATTACCAGTAGAGGCATAAGGAGCGATGAGCGCCAGATCGGCAGCATCCACGACACCATCATAATTCATGTCTCCGGCGCATGGACAGCTTTCTCCGAAAACAGCCTGGAAAAGGGTAACATCCGCCTGATCGATGGTTCCATCACAGTTCATGTCCGAAAGCAAACCCGTACCGGAGCTTCCAAATTCGCCTAAGAGAATCAATAAATCAGAGACTGTAACAGAGCCGTCACAATTGAAGTCGCCGGGGCAATTTCCGGCCAACAGGGATGGGCCACTCAACAAACATGCGAGCAGCAGGTAGAAGGTTTTTTTCATTTGTATGGAGTTTTTGTGAAACAATAATCACCCATACAAGACGAGACCTTTTCCTGCCGATCACGCAGAATGTGATTTTTTTCTCAAAAAAAACAGACTGCCGATTCCCAGCAAGAGCAACAAGCCCATGAGATAAGGCCAAAACAGACCAGATTGTAAGCTGATAGGACTTTGATTCCCAATTAAGATATGATTGGCCCAGTAATAAGGATGGACCATGTCAGGCGGAGCGGACTGGAGGAAGTCAATGCGCGCAATTTGCAAGGCTACGGTTTTGGTTTTGCCAGCCCATAAGTTGGTGAAAAATGCTCTGCTTAAATCATCCGTGCTGCGACCATCTGCGGTCCAGAGGCTACTGAGCAGATTGGGGCAGCCTGCATACTGAAAAGCTCTTGCCAAACTGAGGATCCCTTCACCATCAATCAATTGACCATTGCCACTTTCACAAGCGGCCAGAACGGTCAGTTGGCTGGGAATTTTGAGATTGTAAAGATCGTGAAGAAACATGCGACCATCATCGCTGGTGTCATTGGGTTGGAACAGGAGATAAGAACCATACAGACTATCCACAAAAGCGTGCATGGAAAGGTGCAAGGCCTGATACTGATCCGCGAATTGGCGGAAGTTTGTTTGGGTTGCTTCTGCGCCTCCATACAATCTGCCGCTAAGGTGAGAAACGATTGCCGCCGCATTCTGGTGATTGTACAGCAGTTGATACCTACCAGAATAGTTCGGTGCAAAAGCCGCGAGATTCTGTGAATAGCGATGTTTTTGTGTGGGGTGTAGATAGAGCTCGCAGGACTGGGCATAAATGATCGCTGACCGTTGGAATAAATAGTCTGCCTGTCGCATAAAATCCTGCCATTTGCTCACAGAAGGATTTGCAGGAAGGCTCTGCTGTGGCATAAGGCTCTCAAAAGGAATCATAGATAAGATCCCATCGGGTATAATGATGAGTGTTTGGTCGGATGCAGAAAATGTAAAAGGGGCAATGAAACGATGGTACAAATCCTGCGAAAGACGGCAGTAAGAGGCATAGCTGGACAGATCCTGAGGAGGATGGCTGAGCAAAAGCCGGAATTGATGAATAGAATCTTTCAGTGCATCAGATACCGGAAGACGTTTGGCCTGAAGCCGCTGTCCATCTGCCGCAAACAAATACAGATGCTCTTTTCCCCAGAATGCACTCAGGATCGCTGATTTTTCCTTTTGAAGGATGGGTTGAAGAAGAGGAAGTACGGATGGGGTTTCGTCGTAAGCAATTTGATAATAGTCCGGGTAGACTCTGGCAAGATGCTGGGTGAAATCCTGATATGCCTTTTCTTGTGCAAACAAATGGCTTTCCCAACGAGCCATTTTCACTGAGTCTGGTCGCGGCTGCTGGCGTTCGTGAAAAAGTTTTTGGGTATAAAATCCGATATCGCTTTGCAGCCTTCTCTCAGTTTGACGCGCGGAATCTGGTATGCCAACACCATGTAAAGCAGCCTGGGATTGAAATGCATCCTGCAGAACATTGGCACGGGATTTTTCTGATAACTCAAATGCTTTTGCGAGATAGGGAGAAGCCTTGGTTCGGTTGAAAAGGTCCAAACATTGTGCAATCGATCGTTCGTACATGATCCGAAACCGACTGCCCAGTCGTAATTTGGATTGATCACCCTGGTATGTTCGAAACAGACGTCGCAAGCATTGATGAGCGAGATCGATCAAATCCATGCTAGTCTGCCAATGAGGCTCATCTGGCATTTGCTGATAAGAGGTGTAAGCCAATTCTATCTGACGCTCCAATACTTCCAGCGCTTCAAAAGCCTGAAGAATTTCTGAGGCTTTGGGTAGCTTCTCTTTGTTTGGATTGCGGTGTAAATAGCCCAGGGCTCGTGCGAAATAGTATTGGGCAGAATCCTGATGGCCCAGGGACAAATGATTGTCTCCGATTTTTCGTAGAATGACTGCCAGAGCCGGATTGCTCTGCAGGCTGTTGAGGCGTGCGAAGGCATCATCCCAGGCTTCCCGATACGCTGTCAATGCCTGAGCAAAATTTTGTTCAGCTGCATACACATCTCCCCATAATTGCTGGCTTACATACAGACGGTATGCCCGGCTGCGCATGCGGACGGCATCGGCTGATTGTAGGGCCTGCTTTGCCGCCGCCAGATCAGGCTCAGTTCTGGCCAAATGAATCCTTGCCAATTGATTATAGGCATCAATCCGGTTCCTGAAACTCTTGTCTATAGAGCTACTTTGATTGTCTGTCAAGGCCTCTTCCAGTCCTGCTATTGCTTCAGAAAAAGCTTGAGCATCTTCTTGTGCACGCGCTTTTGCGACCGCCATCTGTAACAGACGCGGATGATGATTGGGGAAGATGTGCCGACCATTCTCCTGAGACTGCTGATGGTACCTGACGGCCAGTTCTGCTTCTCCCTGTCTTCTGAGAACAATGCCCATATTGGCATACAGACGGGAAAGAGATCTTGGGTTATTGTCGGATTTGGATGCAGAAAGTGCAGCTTGATAATAGCGCATGGCCTGGTCTAAGTCTCCTTTGCGACGGAAAAGGGCACCCAGATTGTTACAGGCATCAGCGTAAACCGGGCCGTTCGTACCCAATTTTGATTCAATGAGCCGGAGTGCCTCCCTGGCCGCCTGTTCAGCGGCGATGTAATCTTCCTGAAACAAAAATGCGGCAAACAGGCCATTGTATGCATTGGCCACCGCAGACCAGTTTTGGTTGCTCCTGTAAATCTCAATCGCTCCCCGAAGGAGATACAACGCACTATCTGGTTGTTGACGGATGATGAGACTGGCACGAATAGATTGCTGGTCAGCAACCGAATCTGCTTGTGAATACGACCCCAGGCAAGCCGATATAATGATCAGCAGGACCAAAAGCCTTTTTCCCCAATGAAATCTTTCCCTTTGCTCTATCATCAATGGGTAATTTGGATGGTTTGTCGCCTGAAGATTCTGCCGTTTTGCTTCAGTTCCAATAGCCAGATACCATCAGGAATGTTTCCGACAAAAAGAGTGGATGAAGTGCCGGAGGGGATCGCCTGCGATAATTGCAGTCTCCCGTCTAAACCCAAGAGCCGCACTGACGCTTTGCCTTCGATCCTGGGGAGAAACAAAACGTCTGAAGCTGGATTGGGGAAAATAGTTGTCTGCTTTTGTCCCAGACGCTTTTGTGGTTTGACAGCCTGTATGTCTCCTTTACAATAAAAATCTCTGTCTAGCGGGAAATGTGATCGTGCGGTATTTCCCATTAAAAAAGACCAGGTATTTACAGCATTTTGATAATAAACGGTGTAATACACACTGATGGGACCAGCTGGCGGATTGACAAGATCAAGATGTAGTGGGAAACCCACATAATGATAGGAGGGCTCAGTGCCAGCCACATAGTTAGGGGGGAGACTGCCACCAGAAAGATCCACCAGGATCTCATGATAAGTTTGACTGTTATTTTGGATGTTCAGAGTCGTGCCCGTGGCATCCTTGAATGTGAAACGGAAGCGGAGTGCTGTATAGGATGGGGAGAGTGCATACTTAAACTCTACGCGTTTTTTGACATTGGGCGAACCACTTTTGGTGCCATTGGGTTGCATGCTTTTGCCGTCATCGTCCCAGACTGCAAAACACGGTACATTGGCATTGGTTTGAGCCGTAAGTTGCGTACAGACAAAACATAGAAGGGCCATCGCAACGGCCGCGCGCATCGTTCCTTTCACCTGATTCATTTTTTCGGATAATTTTTAATTGGTGGTAAGATAGCTAAATTGAATCAGGTTGTTTTGACACCAAACAATACAACTTACCAGCCTTCGGTATTGGCCTACCGGAGGCTTTCTGTCTGTATAACACGGACGTTTTTGAACCTCATCACGGCTTGAGCAAAATTTTTTCAGAGAGATTGATGTATGACAGTCTTACTTCGCCTTTGGCTGAGAGAAAATGCCTGACTGGAAAACAGAAAGAAGGAACCCCAGACACTGTCTGGGGCCCTCACAGGAAGCTTGATCAGGTGATTATTGTTTCACAAGCTTCTCCATTTCAATGATTTGATGGACCTACTCGATGGTCAAAAGCTGGTTGCTGATTTCTCCATCAGAATAGAGAAAACGCATCATACAAATTCCTTTCGGAAGAGGAGGGAGCAA
>JBCBZF010000965.1:0-2815 GCA_039815525.1 Bacteroidota bacterium
CCTCCGAGGAAGAAAAATCTGAATAAGACAGTTTCGCTTTCCCCATAAAAAACCGGACAATGCATTTCGCATTGTCCGGTTTTTATCTTGATAAGCGGTTGACTCTTGACGTTAATCCTCTTCCTGATTCCGGTAAGTGTTTCGCTTGCTACGATTCTCTCGGATATACTGAAGTAGCTCTCGATTAAAGTCAGCTTGTGCTTTGTAAAACAGAACGACCTTGCGGATTGGCAGAACCTTTTTGAAGTCTGTATGGTATTGTTGGTTTAGACGAAATTCCTCTGCTTTTAATCCCATAAATTCGTCTACCAAATCCTCTACTTCATTATCCGTCATACTGTTGATGGTGGTACGAACATTTCTTTGCAATTGCTTGCTTCGTTGACGTACTTCCTCCAATTCTTCGCTATACTGATCGTATAATGGCCAGAATCGCTTGGCCTCTGCTGGCGTAAGATTCAATTTTCTGGTAAAGTACCCTACCTTAAAAGCATTGATTCGCTCATTTCTGCGCTCATTGAGGCGTTGCCTGATCGTACCCTGCGCGACCGCAAGGCTTGAGATCAACAAAATCCCTATGAGTAAAAAGTGTTTTTTCATCGTCTTGTCTTAGTTTATCAACGCGTATATCATTCATTCTGGTGAGACGATTCCCTCCTGAGCCATGTCAAGAAGTTCTTCAGGATCCATCTCCTCCAATAGCATGTCCAATTCTTCTTCGGTCAGATCATCGCCCCAACCCAGGCTGGGAAGCGCTTCTTCATCTACCAGTTCAACAATTAAATCCGTATCCATATAATCAACCTGCGCCAATAACTCATCTTCAGAAAAGTCTTGCCACTGCTGTGGTGCGATGTGCTCGGAGCGCACGCCTCTGAAAAGGAAGATGGACAAGACGGCGGCAGCCACAGCTACACCCACCAAACCCATCCGTCGCCACAAAGGACGTTTGATCGTAGTAGATTCGGAAGTTTGGTCTTCCGTCAGCCTGGCCGCCAACTGATCCTGAAGCGTGTCAAAATAGCCATCTGGCGCTTGAAACACTTCCCCTTTGGGCAAGCTTTCCCGGAACCGAAGGTCCGGTAGCTGCTCGAAATAATCATTGGGTACCTGAAAGGGCGTTCCTTTGGGCCAATTCTGCCTTTCACTTTCAGCATATTCGGCTTCAGAAGCAGTCAATGACATGATTTTCTCATCCCAATCCGCAAAGTACTGTGCAGGCACCTGAAAAAACAGCGGCCTGTCCCGTAGCGAACGGAGAAGAGGCGTTTCTGCCAATTCTGATTCCCATTCTGTGTCACGCTTCATTGTCCTGAATTTTGTTTCCTATCCATCAATGTTTTGATCGTTCCTCAGCTTCTTCTTAAATGATCTTCCGTTTCCCTAAAAATTGAACATTTCGCCTTATTCTTCTTTTAAAAATTTCTCAATCTTTTTGACTGCATGATGATAACTGGCTTTGAGTGCACCGGTCGAGAGAGTCAAAACCTCCGCCATTTCATCATATTTCATTTCATCAAAGTAACGCATATTAAAAACCAGTCTCTGCCGTTCAGGCAGGCGAAGAATTGCTTCCTGTAGTCTCATTTGAATCTCTTCACCTTCTATGTGCCGCCCGGCCCGCAAGCTATGTCGCAAATCATCCTCAAGGTCTTCTACGCCTGTATACGAAGCCTTTTTTTTCCGGTTGAGAAACGTAAGCGCTTCATTGGTGGCGATCCGGTATAACCAGGTTTTGAGCGCTGACTCCGCACGAAAACGATCAATGTTTCGCCAGGCCTTAACCAGGGTATTCTGTAAAACATCATCTGCATCTTCATGTACGATGACCATGCGCCTGATGTGGAAGTACAACATGCGTTGATACAGTTTGACCAGGCGGGCAAAAGCTGCCTCCCGGGTGGCATTGTCCCGGAGCTGAAGCAGGAGTTCTCTCTCTTCGATGGCTACCATGTATGCTGTAGACTCAATATGAACCTGAGGGTTTAAGCAAGACTAAAAAAAAAATAGATGTCAGGCAGATGAATATGGTGAAAATCCTTTTGGATGAACTGATAGATTTAGGAATAGATTGCCTGTGATTATTTCATGAATGAAAGTATTTATGTGTTGAGATAGTTTCTGATCAAAAATAAAACCCAGACTCAAGTCCCCAATGAATCGCTCTGGTAATATCTTTCGACTGATCCGGCCTTTCCTGAAAGGCTGGTTCATTATCGGTATTTGCATGGTACTTGGAGGCATATTGGGGATGGTGAGTTTGTATTATGCAGTGCCAGAGTACCAGACAGTAGCCACTTTACAAATCAATGATAAAGAAAGCGGTGCTTCTGCTTTTTTGAAGAACTTTGAAGCCTTTTCTATCACAGGGCAAATCCTTACAGAAGTAGAAGTATTGCGCAGTCGGTACCTGATGGAAAAGACCCTTAAAAAATTGCCTCTGCGGGTCAGCTTCTTTCAGGAAGTACGTGGGAATTTACGGGAACTGTACACTGAAACGCCTTTTCAAATCGATTACACTCTGGTTGATTCCGCCTTAATGGACAGGGTGTTTGAGCTTGAGGCTTTTCCGGATGGTGAATTGGTTTTGCGTGTTTCGCTCAAGGGGGAAATGACCAGTTTTCGTGGACGGCTGGGAGAAATCATTGGTGTGCCAGGTATGGCCCTGCGTATTGTTGCCAAGGCTTCGGATTGGCAAAGCATGGTTGGGAAGCCCTATGCTTTTCGGATCAATTCCATTCAGCGCATGATTTCATTTTATGGTGGACACCGTCTCCAGGTAGTCTTGCCGGATAAAGAGGTGTCGATTGTAAAG